>JBBRFK010000009.1:0-33171 GCA_038224435.1 Cytophagales bacterium
TGATCCTAGGTACAGAAACCGGGCTTAAATATTATTGTGACGGGAAGCTTGACTATTTCCAAACAGCAGCAGGTTTCATAGACAGGCCCGTGTATTCACTTCTGAAAGATTCCAAAGGATTTTTGTGGGTGGGAACTGATAAGGGTTTGTATCGGATCAAAGACGGGAGGTCTGACCATTATACTGAGATCAGCGGACTATCAGGATTGGAGACAAATAGGGGGGCCTTGATGGAAAGTGAAAACGGGAGGATCTGGATAGGGACAAGCAAAGGCCTTTCGGTTTTTATCCCCGAAGAGAATATTGAGCGGGTTTATTCTCCCATTACCAAAATCCTTTCTGTAAAAGTAATTGGAAATGAAAGTGACGAGGTTGATTTGATGAGGATTCCAAATGGGATCAATAATATAGAAATCACCTTTCGGGCGGTTACTTTTATCCAACCTAATGACCTTGTCCTCAAATACAAGCTTGAAGGTCTCCAAGATGAATGGGTAGAAATAGTAAATCCAAGGACCAATGTGCTGACTTTCAACAACCTACCACCGGGAACGTATAGGCTTCTGATTCAGGCTGGAGTGGATGGGGATTTTAATACCCCTGAGGCGGCTTCTGGAGAATTTAGGATTCTGAAACCCGTGTACCTCCAAGCATGGTTTGTGATCGCAGTGCTTTTTGTCTTTTTGTTAATTGGTTTTCTTTTTAATACACTTCTTAATTTATTGAGAAAAGAAGGGCTGCTAAAAAAAGCCATCGATGAAAAAATCAAGCAGGTTTTCAATACCGAAGACCGGTTTAAAAATGTTTGGATCAGTTCAAAGGATGGATTGATGCTCTCAACCGACGAGGGGAAAATCATTGCTGCCAATCCAAGCCTATCCAAATTGGTTTCTATCCCAGTCAAAGAATTGGAAAAGGGGTTTACTTCAAATCTTTTTTCAGATTCCGAATTTTACAAAAGCAAAAGAGGGATCATCCAATCCGCCATCGCCAACGGGGAAAATAAAGGGATCACTTTTGAATTCACTATGCCTTTGAAAGGAGGTACCAAAGAAATTGAACTTTATGTGGCAAGGTTAAAATCTGACTATGCCGGCAACCCTTTGATTCTATCCGTATTTCGGGACATTACGGCGAAAAAAGCCTTTGAAAAGGGTCTTCAGGAAGCCAAAGAAAAAGCGGAGGAAGCCAACAAGCTCAAATCAAACTTCCTGTCCAACATAAGCCATGAAATCAGGACGCCTCTCAATGGGATTTTGGGAAGTACCGAAAACATCATTTTGCAGAGGCAGGATGATCCTAATTTGATCTCCCAGCTGGAAATCATCCAAGAATCAGGGGAGCGTCTTTTGAGCACGATCACCAGTATCCTTGACCTTTCTAAGATTGAAGCAAAAAAACTGGAAGTGGTCTACAAAGATTCCAACATCAATGATTTTTTGGCCACCATCCTTCTGCCACTGAAAGGTATGGCTGTCAAAAAAGGGCTTTTGCTATCCGTAAAATATGAAACCCAACCGCTTAAGGGATTGATAGACCAAAGATATTTTGAGATGATTGTCAATAACCTTGTAGGCAATGCCATCAAATATTCTGAAAAAGGCATGATTTCAGTCAGATTAAAAGAAATTGGTGACAAAATCGAACTGACGGTATCCGATCAGGGAATCGGAATGAGCGCTGATTTTCAGAAAATTTTGTTCAAACCCTTTGAGCAGGAAAGCAAGGGGAATAGCAGGATTTATGAAGGAACAGGATTGGGACTTGCTATCACTAAAAATCTCGCTGATATCCTTGGGGGAAATATCCAGGTGGAGAGTTTGAAAGAACAAGGGACAAAGGTCACTGTAATACTTCCTTTAGGGAAAAAATGATTTTTGGAAATGATTTAAACTTGTAATTTGCACCCACATTAGACAGCACACATGTTTCCACTTCGGATATTAATTACAGAGGATGACCACGTTTCGGCGCTTTTGCTCAAAAAAGCACTTGAGAAAAACAACCATGAGATCATCGGGATTTCTGATTCCGGTGAAAAAGCCCTAGAAATCCTCGAGCACAATCAGGCAGATATTGTCATGATGGACATCAATCTTGCCGGTGAGTTGGATGGGATCAAAACCACCGAAATCATCAATGAAAAATATGATATCCCTGTGGTCTACCTCAGTGCTAGCTCTGACGCGGAGACGCTCACCAAAGTGGTCGGCACCAATCCGAGTGCGTATGTGATCAAGCCTTTCAATATCCGTGAACTGAACATGGTGATTGAACTCGCAATTTTTAAGGACAGAAAAGAAAAAGAACTTCAAAAGCTCAATAACGAGCTGGAAGAAAAAGTGAGGCAACGAACCAAGGACCTTGCCGAAGCCAACAAAGAATTGACAAGGGCTTTGGAAAAAGAGAGAGAAATCGGGGAGCTAAAATCCAGGATTGTGCTGAATGTTTCCCACGGATTCAAAACCCCGCTGACCTCAATCCTGAGCTCCGCACAGTTGCTGCAGCAATACGCCGAAAAGGATCAATCATTCAAGCCAAAAATCATAAAGCATGCTACCAAAATAGAAAACTCCGTCAGAAGCTTGAACAGTTTGCTGACGTCTGTTTTGTTTTTTGGAAAGGCAGATGCGAATAAAATTGATTTCCGGCCAAAGAAAATGTTTGTGGGAGCGTTGTTCAATGAAATTCTCGATGTGGTTAAGGCCGGTTCTGAACACGATGTCAAAATCAATGTAAAATTGGAAAACCTTCCAAAAACAATCACATCGGATTCAGACTTGTTATATCAGATCTTTGAAAACCTCCTTTCCAACGCTGTGAAATATTCGAAAGATGGGCAGGAAGTTGATTTCACGGTTTGGCTGGAAAATGGTAACCTGAAAGCCAAAGTAAAGGACAAAGGCATTGGCATTCCGGAAAAAGAACATGACCAGCTTTATGACAGATTTTTCAGAGCAAAAAATGTAGGCATCATCGAAGGTTCTGGTCTTGGGTTGTCAATTGTGAAAAAAAGTATTGAAGTATTGAACGGTGACATCGCCTTTGAAAGTGCGCAGGGAAAAGGAACAACATTCCAAATCAGCATACCTATCCAAGAATAATGGTCTTAAGAGCGAATAACATCGAGTTTTACTACGATTCAAATCAAAAATTCCAAATCCCGGATATCAACCTAGATGCAGGTGAACAAATGCTGATTCTAGGTAAATCCGGAAGTGGAAAAACCACCATACTCAATATCATTGCGGGATTATTGAAACCGAAATCCGGGACTGTCAATATCGACGGCACTGATATTTATTCATTGAAAGGATCTCAGTTTGATAAATTCAGAGGAAAAAATATCGGGATTATTTTTCAAAAACCACACATTCTTGCCCCTTTGACGGTGGAGGAAAATCTCCAGCTTGCCAATTTTTTTGTAAAGGAAAATACGCATTTAATAGAACCCTTGCTCAAAGAACTGGGGATTTTGGATAAAAGAAAAGCCCGAATCAGCACCTTGAGTGAAGGCGAGGCTCAGCGTGTGTCCATCGCCCGGGCATTGGTCAATAAGCCAAAGCTGATCCTAGCCGATGAACCGACAGCAAGCTTGGATGATGAAAATGCTGCCGCTGTAGTCAGGCTTCTACAAAACCAAGCAAAGAAATACGATGCCGCTTTGATCATCGTCACGCATGATCAGCGGGTCAAAGACCATATTTCCAACCAAATAATCATAGGAGGCCAATCATGAATATGATCAAATTGAGTTGGAAATACCTCATTGCCAAACCGCTGAGTACGGGTTTGAATATCCTGTTATTGGCTTTGGGACTCGCTATCATCACGGTTTTGATTTTGATCCAAGACCAGTTCGAAAACAAGATGACCAAAGACGCGGAAGGGATTGACCTTGTCGTCGGGGCCAAAGGAAGTCCGCTTCAGTTGATACTTTCGAGCGTGTACCACATTGATTTTCCTACCGGAAATATTGATTTGAAAGATGCCATGGCCCTTTCCAAAAACAGGTTGGTGAAGAATATCATTCCTCTCGGCCTTGGTGATAATTATCAGGGATATAGAATTGTAGGTACCAACCATGATTACCTCGCGCTGTACAAAGCAGTATTTTCGGAGGGAGAAGCTTGGGAAAAGCCATTTGATGTTGTATTAGGCCATGAAGCCGCGGAGAAAGTCGGCCTGAAAGCCGGAGACACTTTCATAGGTTCTCACGGTATCGGAAGCAGCAGCCATGAACATGATGCGCATCCATATGTGATTACAGGCGTACTGTCGCCTATGGGAAATGTCTTGGACAGACTTATCCTGACGAGCATTGAATCGGTTTGGTATACCCATGATGAGGAGCATGACCATGCCACGCATGAAGCGCCGGTAGCCAAAAAAGGTTTTCCTGTCACTGACGAGGACAGAGAAGTTACCTCCCTTTTGATCCAATACAGAAACCCCATAGCGGCTATACAGTTACCAAGATTTATCAACAGCAAAAGCGCCCTACAGGCAGCATCCCCTTCATTCGAAATTTCAAGGCTTTTTGAATTATTGGGAGTGGGGGTAAAACTGATCCAGGGATTGGCCATCGTGATCATCATCATTGCCGGTTTGGGTATTTTCATTGCATTATTCAATTCTCTGAAAGAAAGAAAATATGACCTTGCGGTAATGCGTACTTTGGGGGCATCGAGTTGGCAACTCTTTCTTCATATAGTATTGGAAGGGGTGATTTTGACTATTCTCGGTGCGGTGGTCGGCATTGCGATCGGGCACCTTTTCCTGGTTATTCTCGTTATGCAAAACGATCAGGGCGCCATCAGTACATTGAGCGCTGCGGTTTTTCTGAAAGAAGAACTTTGGATCCTCGCCTACGCTGTAATTGTAGGTATTCTTGCCTCTCTTATTCCAGCCTGGAACGCTTATCAAACAGATATTGCCAAACAACTGACCAAAGCGTAGATTTGCCTGTCAATTTATCACTAATATTAAAATTGGAATTACCATGATATTGAAGAGAACTTTAGTCATAATGATGATTTCGTTAGCCACAAGCCTTGCTTATGGTCAAAGCACGACCGTTTGGAAAGATCTGGCACAAGTGACATACAAAATCGGTCAGGATGAATTCGGAGAGCTCTACATCCCGGTTTTTGGCCCAAGTATCAAAGGCATGGAAGGAAAAGTAGTGGAAGCCGACGGGTATATCATTCCATTCGAAGGCATGTTCAAACCAGAACATATTATCTTATCTTCACTTCCTTTGGCCGAATGCTTCTTTTGCGGGTCGGGAGGTCCTGAAACCGTGATGGAGGTAATGCTAAAATCCCCGATAAAATACACTTCCAAAAGAGTGAAGGTGAGAGGTAAACTAACCCTAAATGACAAAGACCCCGAAAAATTGATGTATATCCTCAAAGATGCAGAGCTCCTCGATAATTGATAGCTTTTAGAAAATACCAAAAAAAATGTCAGTGAAACCCACTGACATTTTTTTTATGTGTATTTGCTTCCCGATAAGCAAGATGATAAAATCAGATAAACATTGAGGGTAAGCCATTGGTATGTCCCAATATCAACCTAGTATCAACAAAAATCGATTGACGTTTTCACTTTGGACCTAAACCAAAACACTATTTTTTTCCATGGCCGCAAATGCCGTCATGAGTTCAATTGTCTTTGGACCCGGTTTCCCATCTCTGATTTTTTGATCATCAATCATGGTGACCGGAAGGATTTTTTTGGTAGTTGCGGTCATGAATACTTCATCAGCATCCAGTAATTCACTGAAGCTTATTGGCCGGATTTCGACATTCTGGTCAAGCTCCATGACTCTTTTTCTGGTGATGCCATGCAATATGTTTTGGTCAGGGGTGGCGGTTTTTCCGTTTTTTATCACAAAGATATTGGAACGTGAGCTTTCGGAAATGAATCCGTTGTGATGGTAAATCACGTCTTCCGCACCTTCCTTTTTCCAATTGACACTATGCCAGACAGGGAAAGCATAATTGGTAGTCTTGACATCCGCAATGGCGCGCACATGGTCAGCCGCCAATAGCTTGACGCCGTTTTCATATTTTGAAGCAGCAGGGAAGTCAAGATCTTCACAAAAAATGAAAAGAGAACCGTAGGTTGGTGAAAAATGGTTGTCAGATATTCCACCTGATAGCATCATTCTGATTCCGCCTTGTTCCAAGTCATTTTTTTGAATCAAATCATGGATAATCTGAGCAAGTTCAACTTTTGAGAATTCAAGGTTGAGATGGGTTTTTTCAGCAGACCTGATAAACCTGTCCAAATAATCGGTCAAAAAAAGCGGGATGTATCCGGAAGTCCTAAAGAAATCAAAAATCCCATAACCCCTGATCAATCCAATATCCATCGGATGGATTGAGGCATTTTGGGATTCGATTATTTTGTCGTTGGAAAAGCAAAACTGTTTCATAATTTGAGCTTGAGGTCAAAGGGAAGCAAAGCATTTGGAGCGCTTTGGATTTGTCCAAAAATACAAATTCCTAACGGATATATACAGGATAGAGGTTTTCCCTTTGTGGATTTTCAGCCATCCTTTCTTGAGCTTATTTGTGCAATTGAAAATGATATCGGTTTCAATCGATTTTTAAGTAAAATATAAAGTAATATATATACTATGAAAAATTATAAAAAAACCGAATGGATTGTATTTAATTTCTTTTTATAATTAAATTGTATTTTATTTGCAAAAATCTAATATTTATGAGCCCGAATTATTCAAGATTTTTTATTGCTGTTTTTTTCATTTTATCTGCCTGCGCGCCGGATAAAAAAGAATCAAATGAGACTTTGAAACAAGAAGTCATCGCCATCCATGATGAGGTAATGCCTAAAATGGATGAGTTGAAAAAACTCAAAAAACAGATTCTCCAAAAGTCAAATGGCCTCGCATCAGACAGTACAGGTGTTTCGGGAAAAATTGAAAAACTCAATACAATCGCATCGGACTTGGATTTAGCCTTCGAAGGAATGTTCGTGTGGATGAGGCAGTTCAAATCAACTCATGAGGAAATGACTGAAGAGGAAATTGAAACTTACCTTCTTGATCAAAAAATCAAAGTGCAAAAAGTAAATGAGGATGTCAAAGCATCTGTTTCCGTCGCCAAAAAGGAGTTGGAGAATTCTTGAACCTTCAGTTTTTCAGATACCCTTCTACCATCATCGCATTAATCACCCCGACTTCATTTCCCCATATATTGTATAAATAAGTCATGATGTGGGCGATTTCTATATTGGTCAGCTTGGGATTTCCGGGCATTTCCTGATTATACAAAGTTCCGTTCACAGTGATTTCACCTTTTTGGCCGTACTTGATGATCTTTGCTGTTCGGGGGATATCTTCCAAAAAATAATCTGACTGGTAAATAGGTGGGATAAGTTTGCCAAGTCCTGTACCGTTTTTTTGATGACAGTTGGCGCAATTTGCCTCATACAAAGCTTTCCCTTCTATCGCATACTGCAGCACTTTGGTATCTGTGATGGTGGCTAGTGTGTTTTCAGGATTGGAGGATTTTGGCTTGCATGAGTAGACACTAATCACAATAATGGCAATGGCAAAGAGTAATTTATTCATGGGTTATTTCTGAAGTAATTTTGGGATGTCATTCATCAGTCTATTTACCTGGTCTTCCTTGGTACCATCATACACTCCCCTGATATGGCCATTTTGGTCAACCAAAATAAATGCCCCGGAATGCAGATATCCTCCCGGTTCTGCCTGATCTGCCATGGCAGTTGTCATGTAGCTAGTCTGCCCGATTTCGAATATTTTTTCCTGATCACCAGTAAGAAAGTGCCATGTTTTGTCATCTTCAACCCCAAGTTTGGACGCAAAGTCTTTGAGCAATTCCGGCGTATCATGAGTCGGATCCAACGTGTGGCTCAGGATCAAAAAATCAGGTTGGTCTTTGAATTTTTCATTTACACGGAGCATTTGTGTTTTCATGATCGGGCAAATGGTCGGGCAGCTCGTAAAGAAAAAGTCAGCTACATACACTTTGCCATCCACTGAAAGGTTGTTGATCTCCTTTCCCTCCTGATTGGTAAAGGTGAAATCAGCAATCTCGTGGTAAACTGTATCCTGAACGGTTTTCCCTTCCATTTCAAATTCCTGCACATGCCTGTTACCCAATATTGGCAGTGTCATATTTGCATCTTCCTGTGTTTCCTTTGCGGAGCAGTTCCAAAGGAGCACTGCAAAACAGGTCAGTAGGAGTGTATTGAAGCATGACTTATTCATATAGTATGATTTTAATTTTTTGGCTGATTTTTTTCACGGACTTTTTTGTACCATTTGATTCCCAACATCATGGTTATGCTGAGAACAAGTAAACCTCCAATTCCCCACACCACGCTGATCAGGCTTTTGAGGACGATGAGGAACACAATTGCGAAAAGCAAGACCGTCGCAACTTCATTCCACATCCTTAATTGGGTAGAGGTCCATTTTGTTTTGCCATTCTGCAAATCCTTGTAAATCCTGTGGCAAATAAAATGGTAAATATACAGTGCCAATACAAAGCCAAGTTTGGCCTGCATGAATCCTGATTGGATATACCCCCATCGGTAATAAAACACCCACGTCCCAAAGATCAAGGTCAGGATCGCCGAAGGCCAGGAAATAATAAGCCAAAGCCGGTTTGCCATCAGGTTCAATTGTGGAACGAGGATGCGTCTTTCTTCTTCGGGTTTTTCCAAAGCCTCAGTCTGATAGATAAAAAGTCTGACAATATAGAACAGCCCTGCAAACCAAGTAGTTACAAAAATGATATGTAATGCTTTGATGTATTCAAATGCCATCTTGAAATTTTTCTTCTAAATTAAAGCTTAATATGTAAAAACCGTTAAATATGGCATCACGAAAGTTATTTTATGGATTAGGGTTCGTCGTTGCCGCATTGGTGATTTGGATTATGGTGGTTAGCCTATCCCAACCTGGAGTAGGAGAACTGAAGGGGGAATTCACCGAGGTGTCATTTTACAGAAACGAAAACAACACAGGCCCGATTGTCAGAATTTATGCAGTACATTCTCCTGATTCTCTTTGGGATGAAATGGAAAAGTATGGCAACTTTATGCCGCATACTAAATATGGAAATACCAAGGTCTATTTCTTCAGCCAAATGGACATGACCCCAAAGAACCTTAGTCCCGACTCTCCCCATTTTAATTCAAGTGCAGCGGCATATTGTATTGGCATGTATGAAAAGACAGCGATGGGTCAAGTCAGTTTTGTCAAATACCCTTTCGAATAATTCCTTTAACTTTAAATGTTTAACTTCTAAATGAGCGTTCTGTTTTGACCAAAGGCCGACTTTCTGCAGCTCAATATATCCAAGGGATTCTTCATGGAGACAGGATGATCCTCAGCCGGGCGATCACCTTGGTCGAAAGTGCGTTGCATTCTGACCAATTGATCGCTGAGAAGGTAATGGAAGGGATTTTGCCTTATTCCGGAAAATCAATTAGAATCGGAATCACCGGCGTTCCGGGTGTGGGGAAAAGTACTTTTATAGAAAGTTTTGGAAAAATACTTGTAGAAAATGGCCACATAGTCGCAGTCCTAGCTGTCGACCCGACGAGTCAACAATCACGGGGAAGCATCTTGGGTGACAAGACGAGAATGGAAAACCTGGCTTCCGACAAAAGGGCTTATATACGTCCTTCCCCGGCGGGTAGCACGCTTGGCGGAGTAAGCGCACGCACCCGTGAGGGAATGCTGCTCTGTGAAGCGGCCGGATTTGATGTGGTATTGATAGAGACTGTTGGGGTGGGCCAATCTGAAACCGCCGTCAAAGGAATGGTTGATTTTTTCTTGTTATTGATGCTGGCAGGCGCCGGAGATGAATTGCAGGGAATAAAGAAAGGAATCATTGAAATGTGTGATGCATTGGTGATCAATAAGGCTGACGGAACAAACCTGGAAGCTGCAAAAAATGCCCAAAGAGAATATGCCAATGCCCTCCATCTTTTTTCAGCAAAAGAGAATGGTTGGATTCCTCAGGTCAAAACCTGTTCGGCCACTGAAAAAACCGGTTTGGAAGAGATTTGGAAAATGGTCTTGGAGTTTAAAGATAAGATGGTTTCAAACGGATATTGGGAGAGGAACAGGGCTGGCCAAAGGGTCAATTGGCTGCATGAACATATCAGGTACCTTTTGGAAAAGCGTTTTTTCCAAAATGAAATAATCAAAGGCCAATTGGGCCAAATGCTTCCTGAGGTCCTTTCCGGCAAGCTTTCCGCAGTTGCCAAAGCAAGGGAATTGGTGGATTTATTTGCAGATCAAAGTCAAGGGGAAAAATAAAACTTATCCTACAGGTGAAAAATTCAAGACTTGTTATTCTAATTTTTTTGAGCTTGCTGTTATTTTCCTGTCAAGCCAAAATACCTGAATCCGGCGTTTTGGAATTTGAGCCAAAGAAGTTTGAAAAAGAAGCTTGCCTCGGTAAGGAATGTGCCATAATCAGTTTGACCTATCCTTTCTTTACAGGACAATCTGAGTCTGCTGATTTCCTCAATGTACACGTCGAGCAACAGTTGGTGATGTTTTTGAATATTGGTGAAAACCAGGAAATCGTTCCTTTGGATTCAGCGGCATCCACTTTTCTTAACGCTTATGTTGCATTCAGAAAGGATTTTGATTCACTACAGGAATGGGAAATCACGGTAGATGCCAAGGTTACGCATCAGGGCCAAAAATTGATTTGTCTTGTTTTTGACACTTTTTCCTTCACCGGTGGCGCACATCCTAATACCTACCGGATGTATCTGAACTTTGATATAGCCAAAAATGCTCCTTTGAAAAATGAAGATTTGATCTTGGATAAAAATGCTTTGTTGACATTGGCTGAATCCAAATTCAGAGAATACCACGATGTTCCCGACAGTGTTGCTTTGGCCGAAGAAGGCACTTTCTTTTTAGAAAATGACAAGGATTTTTTCCTTCCTGCGGCCATGGGTTTTGAAGGAGAAGAATTTATTTTATTTTACAATCCTTACGAAATCGGACCTTATGTAATGGGGCCGACAGAATTGGGATTTTCCAAAGAAGAGATTAAAGGCTTGGTGATTTTCCCTTGATTTTTTTAAAAAAGTGAAAATAACCAGTGTTTTGATTCTTATTTGAGGCGTAAAAAATCAGTAAGACCTCATTTTAAATTTTTTCTTCAGCTCATTCACGGAATTTCTGAAGGATGTATCTGTTTCCATAATGTCATTGACGGTCTGCACAGCATGGATGACGGTGCTGTGGTCACGTCCTCCAAAATGGTAACCGATGGATTTCAAAGAATGGTTTGTAAACTCCTTGGCAAAATACATGGCCACCTGTCTTGCAGTGACAATTTCCTTTTTACGGGTTTTTGCTTTGAGGTCGTCGATTTTGATATCGAAGTAATCTGAGACAGTCTTTTGGATAAAATCTATCCCGACTTCTGTTTCAATGTCTTTGACAATATTTTTCATGATGGCCTTGGCCAATGCAAGGTCTATTTCCACCCTGTTCAAAGAAGCATGGGCCAAAAGTGAAATCATGACGCCTTCAAGTTCCCTGACGTTGGTATCGACCGTGTAAGCCAAATATTCAATTACATCATCAGGAATATAGATTCCCTCAGACTGCATTTTACGCTTAATGATAGCCACCCTTGTTTCAAAATCCGGCATTTGTAAATCTGCTGTCAAACCCCATTTGAATCTCGAAAGCAGCCTTTCTTCCAATCCCTTCAGATCCTTTGGAGGACAATCCGAAGTCATGATGATCTGCTTTTTGTTTTGGTGAAGATGGTTGAAGATATGGAAAAACATCTCTTGTGTTCTGTCTTTCCCGGCCAAAAACTGGATGTCATCAATGATCAACACATCCACCTGCATGTAAAAATTGGTAAAACTCTTTACGTTTCCGTCTTTGATGGAATCCATAAACTGGTTTACGAATTTTTCTGAAGACACATACAGAACAAATTTTTCCTCAGGACCGTTTTTGATTTCGTTCCCGATGGCCTGTACAAGATGGGTTTTTCCCAAACCAACTCCGCCATATACCATGAGGGGATTGAAAGATGTTATGCCTGGCTTTGTAGCGACGGCAAAACCTGCTGATCTTGCCAAACGGTTACAGTCACCTTCTATGTAGGTATTGAAAGAATAATTCGGATTCAGATTGGATTGCAGCAATGTATCGCTGTTGAGCGACTGCATATCAAACGGACTTCTATTTTCGGGGGTAAGGGCTATTTTTTTCGGAGGATTATTCGAATTTCCCTGAGGAAAATTGACCATGTAAGGTTGATTCTGGGAATTGCCCCTATCGACCACCACAGCATATTCCAACCGCCCGTTATTGCCCAAAGTGGATTTGATGGCAAGCTTTAATACATTGACATAATTGTCTTCCAACCATTCGTAAAAAAATTGACTCGGAACTTGTATCGTCAATGTCCCACCTTCTAACTTGACAGGATTGACGGGTTTAAACCACGTAGAAAAACTCTGTTCATTGACGTGTTGTTCTATCACACGCAGGCATTCATTCCATACAGCATTTGCCTCTGAACTCATTTATGTTTGAATAAACTATAGATAGAATAACTGAGAAAACCTTCCCTTTTTTTGAAGGGCTTCAAAATTGCGGAAAATATATTTAAATAAAAAATCGAAAAGCCCTTGACTTTCCAATAAATAAGCAAACTTTTTTTCCATCCCGAATTATTTTTTTTATCCATCCAAAAATCAAAATGGCAATCAGCCAACCTTGTATCCCAAGGCGGTTATCAGCTAGTTTTTGTAAAAATTTCGACGGCTTTTTTAAGGTGAATATTTATCAAACAGAATGGAATATCCAAAAAAATAGGTGTTTGGGATTTTTTCAGGAATAATACATTCCTAATACCTGCCATTTCAATGTCATTTTTGAATTCCAATCAAACAATGGGTTTTGAAAGTTCTAACCCCTATTTTTACCTAGCTAAACAATAGGTGCTCCAGCTGAATCTCAACAGAATTAGACAGAATCGGAAATGCCTTTGGCCTTATTTATAAACCCAAATATGAAACTTAATTTGTTTGAAGACTTTCCGCATCATTCCAAACAGGATTGGACAGACCAAATCATCCGTGATCTTAAGGGAAAGGATTTTGAAAAAACCCTGACTTCAGTCACAGAAGACGGGATAAAAATTGATCCTTTCTATACCAATGAAGATATAATCGGTACGGAGGCATTTCAATATTATCGAAACCGAGTCAATACAGAACCTTCTATTCCCGGTTTACCGCCAAGGATATGGTCCAATATTTCTTCATTTGATGGGAACAATGAAAAGGCCATAAATAAAGAAATTCTTGATGCCCTTCTCAATGGAGCAGATGCCGTGCTGCTTGATCTTTCTGGCGAGGAGGATTTTGAGGTTTTGCTTGGCGGAGTCGAGCCGCAATACATTCAGATTTTTTTAGCTCCGATCGGCGATCCAATCAATGTGTTTAGAAGATTTATGGATTGGATAAAACAAAATGGCTGGGAATCTAACTCGATACAGGGAGGGATTTTGTGGGATGGATTTGCGTCTGCCCTGACCAATGAGACAGAAAAAAGGATTGTAATTGAGACTGCCAAATCACTGATGCAAATGGGGGAGGAGTTTAGCGGTTTTAAAGTTTTTTCCATTGATGCCGCAGCCTATCACAATTCGGGTGCAAGTCCTGTTCAGGAATTGTCTTTTGCGCTCGCTGCTTGGATAGATTTTATTGCAGCCATGATTGAGGAGGGTTTTTACCCCCAGGAAATCATCCAAAAATCAATGTTTAGACTCGCAGCCGGCGCAGATTATTTTCTTGAAATAGCCAAAGTAAAAGCCGCAAGGATATTGATGCACAGGTTGATTTCACTTTACCAAATTGATATCCCTGCTGAGGATTTATTCCTCTTGGTGCAAACAAGCTTTTGGACCAAAACCCTATCAGATCCCGATACCGATATGGTGAGAAATACCACCGAGGCGATGGCAGGCATCATCGGAGGTGCCAATGCACTGTATGTGCTTCCCCATGACATCGGTGGTGGAAATCCCAGTCCTTTGTCAAAAAGAATGGCTAGAAATGTTTCCAATATTCTGAAGGAAGAAAGTTATTTGGATAAAGTTTTGGATCCGGTAGCAGGTACGTTTTATATAGAAAATTTGATAATCTCAATTTTCCAAAAAGTAAAAGAATCGCTAAATAATATTGAAAGAAAGGGAGGATGGTGGTCTTGCTATGAATCCGGGTTTATTCAAAAAGAGGTCAAGGCCCTGCGGAATTTGAAAATGGAGTGTGTTATGGAAGGGAAAAGGACAAAAACCGGGGTCAATAAATACACCATCCGAAAAGAAACCACTAATCAAAAAAGAACGGTGATAGAAGAAGATTGGGCTTTATTGCCTTGCAGAGAAAGCATGTTGGCAGAAAACTTAGAAACCCAGAATCCATGAGACCGGACATCAGCAAATTGAATTTGGATCCTTTGGAGAAAAACAGCCCATATCTCTCAGATTCTGTATGGGAGACAGCCGAGAAAATCATAGTCCCGAGCATTGTTTCCCATAAAGAAATGGAGGAAGTCCTTCACACCGGATATGCTGCCGGATTGCCTCCTTTTTTGCGTGGGCCTTATAGCACCATGTATGTGATGCGGCCTTGGACGATAAGGCAGTATGCGGGCTTTTCTACAGCAGAAGAATCCAATGCTTTTTATCGGCGCAACCTTGCAGGGGGCCAAAAGGGACTTTCTGTAGCTTTTGACTTGGCCACACACAGAGGATACGATTCCGACCATCCTAGAGTAGTGGGTGATGTCGGTAAAGCCGGAGTTGCCATTGATTCGGTTTTGGATATGAAGCTCCTTTTCGATGGAATTCCTTTGGATGAAATGTCCGTGTCGATGACAATGAACGGTGCGGTTATTCCGATTCTGGCATTTTATATCATAGCCGCCGAAGAGCAGGGAGTCAATCCCGGACAACTCACCGGGACGATCCAAAATGACATCCTGAAGGAATTTATGGTGAGGAATACCTATATCTATCCTCCATCTCCTTCGATGAGGATTATTGCTGATATTTTTGAATATACTTCCAAGCACATGCCGAAGTTCAATTCGATTTCCATTTCAGGCTATCACATGCAGGAAGCCGGCGCCACGGCAGAACTGGAATTGGCCTACACGTTGGCAGATGGATGGGAATATTTGCGAACAGGTATTGGGGCAGGTCTCGATATCGATGACTTCGCTCCTAGACTGTCATTCTTTTGGGCTATCGGGATGAACCATTTCATGGAAATTGCCAAAATGCGGGCAGCGAGATTGCTTTGGTCCAAAATTGTCAACTATTTCAACCCCAAAGATCCTAAATCCCTTTCTTTGAGAACCCACTGTCAGACCTCAGGTTGGTCGCTTACGGCCCAAGATGTCTTTAACAATGTGACCCGGACCACTGTAGAGGCATTGGCAGCTGTACTCGGACATACACAGTCTCTCCATACCAATTCCTTTGATGAGGCGATTGCCTTGCCTACAGATTTTTCGGCGAGGATTGCCAGGAATACTCAACTGTACCTTCAGGAAGAAACAGGAATCGCCAAAGTGGTTGACCCTTGGGGTGGTTCCCATTATGTGGAGTACCTGACGGCGCAATTGGTAGAGAAGTCATGGAACCTGATATTGGAAGTGGAGCAACTTGGAGGAATGTCCAAGGCGATTGAAGCCGGAATACCAAAGATGAGAATCGAGGAAGCCGCTGCCCGAAAGCAGGCAAGGATCGACAGTGGCAAAGATGTGATCGTCGGTGTAAACAGATACCAAAATGAGGACAGGGCGGAATTTGATATCCGTGAGGTGGACAATGACGCTGTCAGGTTATCCCAAATCGCAAGGTTGGAGAAATTAAAGGCGGATCGCAATAGCAGTGAAGTCACTTTGGCACTTGAGGCCATCAGCCATGCAGCCAAAACCGGGGCAGGCAACTTATTGGCATTGGCAGTAGAGGCAGCAAGAAAAAGAGCTACTTTGGGAGAAATATCAGATGCAATGGAAAAGGAATTTGGTAGACACAAGGCCACTATAAAGTCTATATCCGGGGTTTATTCCGCTGAGGCAAAAGACGATTCAAGCTTCAAGGAGGCCAAAGATTTGGCAGATAAATTTTCAGAATTGGAAGGAAGAAGACCAAGAATCATGGTTGCCAAAATGGGGCAGGACGGACATGACAGAGGCGCAAAAATCATCGCCACCGGTTTTGCGGATTTGGGATTTGATGTGGATATAGGACCACTTTTCCAGACACCGGAAGAAGTCGCCATGCAGGCTGTCGAAAATGACGTCCATATTGTCGGCGCATCTTCTTTGGCAGCAGGTCACAAGACTTTGGTGCCGGCTTTGATTTCGGAATTGAAAAGATTGGGCAGAGGGGATATCATGGTCATTGCAGGTGGTGTCATTCCTCCTAATGATTATGAATTTCTTCAAAAGGCTGGTGTTTCTGCAGTTTTTGGACCGGGCACGGTGTTGTCCAAAGCTGCCATGGAAATATTGAATAAGTTGATTGAAGGGTTAGAAAATTGAATTTTCCCAAAAATTGTGGTCTGTATTTTTCCATTTCAAAAAGGCTGGATGAGTTTCAGTCTTTTTGATTTGATACCCGAACTTTTTCTGATTTTTTGACCGGATTTATCGTAATTTCAAGATTATTTTAAAGGGAGATTATGGTTTTTTGTGCAGAATTGAGCTTCAAACTTCCTTGGGAAAATCCGGTATTGATTTTTTCCAGTATCCTTTTTATCATCCTTTTTGCCCCCATATTACTCAATAAAGTCAAAATCCCGCAACTGATTGGGCTGATCCTAGCAGGTGCAGCGATCGGGCCAAATGGCATCAATCTCCTTGAGCGTGACAGCAGTGTGGTCCTTTTCGGGACTGTGGGATTGCTTTACATCATGTTTTTGGCAGGACTTGAAATCGATCTCGGAGACTTCAAAAAAAACAGTGGCAAAAGCATGGTTTTTGGTATGTATACCTTTGTCATTCCCATGCTTTTGGGAACTGTGACAGGGATTTATATTCTGAACTTCAGTATTCCTACTTCCGTACTTTTGGCTAGTATGTTTGCTTCCCATACCCTGATCGCTTATCCGATCATCAGCAAAATGGGAGTGATCAAAAACAAAGCAGTCAGCGTGGCAGTGGGTGGTACCTTGATCACAGATACACTGGCGTTGTTGGTATTGGCGGTAGTTGTCGGGATGTCAACAGGAGAAGTGACCGGAGGCTTTTGGGTAAAACTTGGTATCTCTATCCTGATTTTTGCAGGGATTATAATTTTCCTGTTTCCTATACTTGGAAGGTGGTTTTTCAAGCGGAATGATGACAATATCTCGCAGTATATTTTTGTGCTTGCGTTGGTTTTTATGGGTGCTTTCTTGGCCGAGGCAGCAGGAATTGAGGCAATCATCGGCGCATTTCTTGTAGGGTTGGCCTTGAACAGGCTTGTGCCGCATACCTCACCATTGATGAACAGGATTGAGTTTGTAGGCAATGCCTTGTTTATTCCTTTCTTTCTTATCGGTGTGGGAATGCTGATAGATTTCAGGGTTTTTTACATGGATAAACAAACCATATTTGTTGCCATTGTGATGACTGTGGTTGCCACATTATCCAAATTTTTGGCAGCTTATTTCACACAAAAAACTTTCAAATTTTCAAGGGCACAGCGGGATGTTATATTCGGATTGAGCAATGCCCAAGCAGCTGCTACCCTGGCGGCGGTCTTGGTAGGTTACAAGGTAATCCTTGGCGAAACAGAATCCGGGGAACCGATCAGGTTGTTGGATGACAGCGTTTTGAACGGAACTATTTTGATGATATTGGTGACATGTACCATTGCTTCTCTTGTAGCACAAAAAGGAGCTGCCAAACTTGCATTGGAGGAAGAGGAAACTGAAAAAGATCCTGACAAAGACCAAGAGCCGGAAGAAAGGATATTGATTCCGGTGAATTACCCTGAGAATATCGAGGAATTGGTCCACTTGGGGGTGACTATCAAATCAAAAACCTCAAAGAATTCGCTTTATGCGCTCAATATTGTTCCCTCCGACTCCACTGACGAAAGCAAAGAGAAATATGCCAAAAAGCTGTTGGAAAAAGCCAGCGTAAGTGCCGCTGCCACTGATAACAAATTGACGGAACTGATCCGGTATGATTCCAACTTGGTTAATGGAATCACCAACGTGGTGAAAGAAAATAAGGTCACGGACATCATCTTGGGTCTCCACAAACAACACGGGATTTCTGATACTTTTTTGGGAAAGCTGACTGAAGGGATTTTGAGCAAAAGCAATATCACTGCATTTATTTACCAAAGCCATCAGCCTTTAAATACCATAAGAAGGTATATCATTGTGGTGCCGGCCAATGCTGAAAAGGAAATGGGATTTGTCTTTTGGCTTTTGAGAGTCTGGAATATCGGCAGGAACACAGGTTGTAAATTGATTTTTTATGGCGCAGTCGAAACCCTGAAATACATTGAACAGGTCCAGATAAAATTCAGCATCGAGGCGGGTTTTGTAGAATTTTCAGATTGGGAAGATTTTTTGATCATCTCCAGGGATTTGAAAGAAAACGATGCACTGATGGTAGTATTGAGCAGGAAAAATGGTGTTTCTTATAATAACGTGATGAATAAGATCCCAAAATACCTGAACAGATATTTCAACAAAAACAATTATATCCTGATTTATCCAATGCAGTTTGAGTTGGAAGAAAATGGCCGGCACAATTATTTGGGTACCTCTATTTTTAACCCATTATCTGTTGGTGGGCAGGATTTTACCGCTTTTTCAAATGCTGTTTCAAAACTTTTCAGGAAAAAATAAAAATCCCCGGTATTTGCCGGGGATTGAGTTCAATTGTCTTCGCCTCTTAATCTGACCACAGCCCCCTCTAAGATGGGTCCAATTCTGACCTGACAGGCCAATCTGCTCGTGGGATAATATTCAGGAAGGTTTTCAAGTTGATCCAGCTCCACATCGGAGGCATGTCCCAATTCATCCTTTCCTTCCAAAATCTCTACATGGCAGGTGGCGCACAAAGCCATTCCGCCGCAGGTGGCCAATACAGGATATTCAGAGGCTTTTAATATTTCCATCAAGCTCAACCCCATATCCATGGGAGCTTCTACAGTCTGACGGTTGCCGTCGTGATCTTCTACAGTAAATGATACCATGTTATAAAAGTAAGGTTAAAATGAATTGACTCCATTCACGGTAGTATATTTAAAGCTCAATTTTTGGTCAGGGTAGACAAATTTGAAAGCCGAATGCATCATGATAGCCGCTTCGTGGAATCCACAAAGGATAAGTTTCAGTTTGCCGGGATAGGTATTGATATCTCCGATGGCATAGATTCTTTCTACGCCGGTAGAATAATCCCTCGTGTCGACTTCTATCGCGTTTTTGTCAATGTTCAATCCCCAATCAGCGATCGGTCCAAGTTTTGGACTTAGGCCGAATAGCGGAATCAGGTAATCTGTATCCACAGTGATTTCTTCTTTGCTTTTTCCCTCCAAAACCACGGTTTTTAGGGTTCCGTTGCCGCCAAGTTCCTTCAGATTGGCAGAAAGGATCAAATCTATTTTTCCTTTGTTGGCAAGGTCGTATACTTTGGCAGCCGAATCAGGCGCGCCTCGGAATGTTTCATTTCTGTGCACCAATGTGACTCTCTCAGCGACATTGGAAAGGTAGATTGCCCAATCCAGGGCAGAGTCTCCGCCACCGGCCAACATTACTTTTTTGTTTCTGAAATGCTCAGGATTCTTGACCATATAAGTCACCCCTTTTCCTTCAAATTTTTCAATATTTTCCAACACGGGTTTTCTTGGTTCAAACACACCCAATCCGCCTGCGATGATGATCACCTGTGCATGGACTTGGGTTTTGTCGTTGGTGGTGAGGACAAAAGAACCATCGGCCTGTTTCGCCAAGTGGTCCACCCTTTCACCCAAGGTAAAGGTTGGTTTAAATGGTTTGATCTGCTCCATCAGATTCTCAACCAGATCCTGCGCTTTGATTTCAGGATATCCGGGAATGTCATAGATAGGCTTTTGTGGGTAGATTTCTGAAAGCTGTCCGCCTACTTGAGGAAGATAGTCGATCAGATGACAACGCATCTTAAGTAAGCCAGCTTCAAATACTGCGAATAAACCTACAGGTCCGGCTCCGATGATACAAAGGTCAGTAGTAATCATAATATGTGCTTTTTATGGTTTAACCCAACAGATAATGTTATTGTTCTTGCAAATATACTTAGTATAACAAGTATATTTTAAACTTGGCTGTTTATTCTATTCCAGATTGGTATAAATGGTATTCAGGATCCTTTTGAATTCATCAAAATCAGTTTCTCCAAGGTTTTCCCATGCTTTTTCCCTGATGGTGGCAATCTTTGGCTTCAGTTCTTTAACCTTCGAAATCCCCTCCTGTGTCAGGACCAAATGAAAACTTCTCCTGTCCAAGGGGTGAGGGACGCGCTCCACAAGCCCCTTTTTGGTAAGGATGTCAATGATCCTGGTGAGGGTAGGCTGGTCTTTGGATACCATCTGGGCCAATTCAGCTTGGCTTAGCAGTTCATTTTCAGAGAGATTTTTCATGATGAGCCACTGGTCTACAGTGATGTCAAAGTCCTCCAATTTGAATTTTCTTTGGGCATACTGCTTCACTCTTTTGGCTGTCCTGTCTAGGAGGAATGAATACTTACTGAATTGTTCCTGTGTCATACCAATTATTAGCATGACAAATATAGCAATTAGAAATAACTTAAAAATATTAACCTATAAAAATTATAGGGAATAGGGATTAATAAATCTGGATTAATTTGAGGCCAATCCTTCTTTCCTATAAATCAGTTTTCCGTCTTTGCCCCATTCTGCCCTGATATAAGGGGTGAAATTTTTGGTAAATGGGTGTTCTTGGTATTGGATTTCCCGCTTTCTGATCGTTTTGTCTTTGGTATTCCAGTATTCTGTCCAAAGTCCCACTTTTTCGCCAAAGTGGTATTCGCCGACCACTCCGACTTGACCATCTTCATGGAAGTGAAAAAAATTACCTTCTTTCAAATCATATTCTATCGGGATCAGCTTCTCTATTTTCTTTTCTTCTCTATTATAATAAGTGACATTAGAGTCTTTCGGCCAACCTTCAGAGTAATGCAATTTGTCCTGAAGTACTGTTTTGGTATCAAAAGTCAGCCATATCCCATGTTTTGTGCCGAAGAAAAAATAACCTTTTTCGACCAGGACTTCACCGATTTCTCTTTCATAGGGACCATGGAGAAGGTAACCCCGTGCCGGATCAAAATCCTTTGTCCTTATTACTTTGTCACGGGTATCAATCCAGTGGATGTCCCTGATGTAAGGATCAGCAGGTCTGTTTTGGGTGGTGTAATAGTATATCTGATATTGGGTCTGATCTCTTATATTTTGTCTGACATATCCTTTTTTGGTTTTTTCACCGAAATAGATGTTCTTTTTAACTTTCTTCTTGTCTGCTTTCTTTTTTTCAGTTTTGGTATTGTCATCAAAAAGCAACAATGGCGCCGCTGTAGGCAAAAACCTATCCGAAACTACTCCCGAGGAATCGGGATCTATGGTTTCACCTTTTTTCTCTTTTTGTCCAAACGAAGTATTGGAAAATAGGATAAAAGTAAAAATATATAAAAGCCTTGTTTTCATGTAATTCTCTAACGATTTGCCGGGTGACATTATTTTAATTACAAAAATATAGATTCCTGACCAAATCCTCGGTTAAGTTTAGAATTAATCATTGTAATCTGTATTTTTGGCGGAATTTAAAAAAAACAACAACCAAAAAATGGATTCCATATTATCAGATCGCATCATTCAGATGGAAGAATCGGCCACATTGGCCATGGCAAAAAAAGCCCGGGAACTGAAAGCCCAAGGCAAAGACATCATCAGTCTGAGTTTGGGTGAACCTGATTTCAAAACGCCAAAGCATATTCAGGAGGCAGCAAAAGCGGCCATCGATGAGGGCAAATATTTTGCTTATTCGCCTGTGGCAGGATATCAGGACCTCCGGGAGGCGATTGCCAAAAAGCTGAGAGATGAAAACCAAATTTCTCAGGCGAAGGCAGAAAATATTGTGGTATCGACCGGTGCCAAGCATTCCATCGCAAATGTATTTATGTGTATAATCAACGAGGGAGACGAGGTGGTCATTTTCTCACCATATTGGGTGAGTTATGCGGAGATCATCAAGTTGGCTGGTGGCGTTCCTGTTTTGATAGAAGGAAGTCTTGAGCATAATTTCAAAGCAACAGCTACCCAACTGGAAGCGGCATTGACCGATAGGACCAAAGCGGTGATTTATTCTTCTCCCTGCAATCCTACCGGATCTGTATTCAGCAAAGAGGAATTAGAAGCGATTGCAGAAGTGATCAAAAAGAGGGAAAATCTTTTTGTGATTGCAGATGAAATATATGAATTGATCAATTTCAAAGGTAAAAACACAAGTATCGGCTCCTTCCCGGGAATGTTTGAAAGGACGATCACTGTCAACGGATTCTCAAAAGGATACGCCATGACAGGATGGAGAGTCGGGTATATCTGTGCGCCTCTGTTCATTGCCAAAGCCTGTGAAAAAATGCAGGGGCAGTTTACTTCAGGTAATACCGGTATCGCCCAAAGGGCAGCCTTAGCAGCAATTTCCGGAGATCAGGAACCTTCCAAAGAAATGGAGAAAGCCTATTTGAGGAGAAGGGATTTGGTTTTGGGTTTGATCAAGGACATTCCTGGAATCAAAACCCACATCCCTGAAGGTGCATTTTATTTCTTCCCTGACATTTCATATTTCTTTGGTAAATCTGCTGACGGCCATACTATTCAAACAGCAGATGATTTTTGTATTTACATTCTCGAAAAAGCAAACGTTTCCTTGGTAACAGGTGAGGCATTTGGCGCACCAAATTGTATCCGCCTATCTTATGCTGCCTCTGATGAAGAATTGGTCGAGGCATTGAAAAGAATGAAAGAAGCTTTGGCTTTGTTGAAATAGGAATTTATCAAACATTCCCTACCAGCCCTGAGGTCTACGTCTCAGGGTTTTTTTATGGATTTTTATCTGGTAACTTAGGGACTTAAATCCCTACACATGTCAAAAATCCTGGTCATCACCCCTGTCAAAAATTCTGTTGAAAGCACATTGGAATGTGCCCAAGCTATTGCAGAATCCACTTTTCATGCAAAACATATTATTTTTAATGATTTTAGTTCGGGGGAAACCAAGGAAAAGTTGATGCAGGAAAAAGGAAGGATCGGATATCAACTGGTCCACTTGGAGGATATCACCGATACACCTTCGCCAAATTATAAGCTTGTACTGCAAATGGCACAAAAGGAAGCTGTCAGCTTGGGTTTGCCTTTGATAATCGTTGAATCTGATGTCATTATCAAAGAAAATACCATTCAAGAAATGATCGACTTTATGAGGGAAAAACCCAAGGCAGGTTTGATCGGGGCGGTTACAGTCGGAGAGGATAACAATGTCAATTTTCCTTATCTCAAATTTAAATCTGCAAAAGAGCCTGTCATCAAGACCCAAAGAAGTCTGAGTTTTTGTTGCACCTTATTTTCTCCTTCATTTTTGGAGAAATATGATTTTATGGAACTTGACGACACCAAAGATTGGTATGATACTTTTATGTCGAAAAAATCTAATGAGCTTGGTTTCGAAAATTATGTTTTGATGAATAGCCCTGTGCTCCATCGGCCACATGGTAGCCGTCCTTGGAAATTATTGAAATACAGCAACCCTTTCAAGTATTATTTTCTAAAATTTTGGAAGGGGAGGGATAAAATTTAACATGATTGCTCGCTAAGATGCCACAAACTCAAAAAGAAGCGAAAAATAATGCGGATAATCGCCGACTCTCCACTCATGACTGTCGGTAGGAAGGGACGACTTATTGCCTAGGTTTTGTTGAACTTCAAACCTTAATTTATTGGGTTGTGGGGCAGGAAAGAGGATATAGAAAAAATTTAATAAGAAATTAAGAGAATTGGCTATCCCCTCAATAGAATTTGTGCTATGCCAATCTCCATTCTATAAAAATATGAATTATTAAAGAAATATTTGACTTACCAATTTTTAGATTTTCTATAAAATCCCATTTTATTATATCAAAAATTAATTTTTCTAATTAGAAACCTTTTTACATCGATAAAAAGGTACCAAACACTCAAAATGGTGAAATACAACGATTTATGTATCATTCTTTTAAAGAAGGAGGAAACTCCTGATTTTCAAAATTTATTCCGAGGATCAATTTTTGACGATTGCTAAATAGATTTAACAAGGAGATAAGCGGAAATTTTTTCCACCTAAATTAATTTGTTATGATTTTTTGTTTAAAAAATCAAAAAATACCGTGAATCAGGTATTGGAATATTCAATAAAAGTTTTTTATATTTGTCTCGGGTGATTAAGCAACTTTTTCTGCTAAAGACTTTTGAAAATAAAACTAAATGGAGGTTATCTAGATAATAATTTTTACTGATCTCCATTTGACATTCTAAAATCCGCACTTGTTGCGGATTTTTTTATTTACGGACTTGTTATTGCTTATTATTGAATATGATAAAAATACATAATGATTTTTTAAGACTTTTTGGGCTAAACATTTTCCCAGGTTTTTCCCTGACCTTGGTTTTACTTTTTCTTTTACCATCCAAATCTACCGGTCAAGCGGATACAACATATTATATTTCTTATAAGAAGATGTTGACGACGAGACTTTACACTTCAAGGAAATACACTTCTCTTTTAGTAAGCGAAAAAAGCAATGGCTCAAGAATCAGACTTGAGCCCAATTCCACGTTTAATCTTGGGATCGGTGCCACTTACAATGATGTCACGTTGAATTTTGCCTATGGCTTCGGGTTTTTGAATAGCGGTCGGACCCAGGTAGAAACCAAATACCTTGACTTTCAGGTACACGCCTATCCTAAAAACTGGGTAATTGATTTATTTGGCCAATTCTATAATGGTTTTTTTCTCCGTAGTTATTCAGGTCCATTGACCAATATCCCTCCAGAATTGGCATTCCCGGGGCTAGAAGTAAGAAAATTCGGGGCCAACGTGCAGTACTTATTAAATGGAGACCAACTTTCGCTCAATGCGGCATTTCTTCAAAGTGCATGGCAAAAAAAATCAGCAGGAAGTGTCATCGCAGGGGTAGAATTTTATTTTGGTAGGGCAAGTGATGACCAAAATATCCTCTCCGAATTTATTTCTGATCCTTTGGAATTCAAAAGGCTGGATTTTTTTGAAATTGGACCCAACATCGGATATGTGCATACCATAGTGATTGCCAAGCATTTTTTTATTACCGGCATGGCTTCAGCCAATATTGGCCTGGGAAATACAAATATTTCTTCAGATTCAAGTAAAGAGGGGCGGTGGGGATTCAATACCAATTATTTTCTGAGGGGATTTGCAGGGTACAATGGGCCCGTTTGGTCTATCAATGCGAATTACATACGCAACATCGTCCGCATTGAGGAGGTAAGGAGCCTCAGGACTGATTTTCAGACAGGTAATTACCGGATCAATTTCGTTTATAGATTCGACGTCGGTCCCAAATTTCACAAACGTCTTGATTTTTTAGACATCAACAAATACCTAAAAAAGGAAAAACCTGAGAAAAAGGAAAGGGAGTAGGTTGATTTTTTAATAGTTTTACCAAAATTCCGAACCAATAAATCCAAATATACCATGTCAGACCAATTCGGTATCAAAGCCGCTCTCCAAAATCTGGGCATTAAGCCAGAAAACCTAGGGACTTCCACCGGCAACGAGTGGATCAATACTGGAAAAGAATTTATCAGCTCCTATTCCCCGGCGGATGGCGCTTTGATCGGCAAAGTCCAAGTGACAGACCGTGAAAGCTACGAAAAGGTAATAGCCCGATCTCAAGAAGCATACCAAATATGGAAAACTACCCCAGCACCAAAAAGGGGAGAAATCGTCCGACAAATGGGCAATGCACTCAGGGAAGTAAAGGAAGATTTGGGGAAATTAGTCTCCTATGAAATGGGGAAATCCTATCAGGAAGGACTAGGGGAAGTGCAGGAGATGATAGATATCTGTGATTTTGCGGTGGGACTTTCCAGACAATTATACGGGCTGACGATGCATTCGGAGCGGCCCGGACATAGGATGTACGAGCAATGGCACCCTCTTGGAATCGTGGGAATCATCTCGGCATTTAATTTTCCTGTGGCAGTTTGGTCATGGAACAGCATGATTGCTTGGGTGTGCGGCAATGTCTGTATCTGGAAGCCATCCGAAAAAGCTCCTTTGTCAGGAGTAGCCTGTCAGCATATCATTGCCAAAGTATTAAAAGAAAATGACTGCCCCGAAGGGATTTCAGGATTGATCGTGGGAGATTATCAGGTGGGTCAAATGATGACCGAGGACATGAGGGTTCCTTTGATCTCGGCAACAGGATCTACCAGGATGGGTAAAATCGTAGGACAGGCAGTAGCTGCGAGGTTGGGAAGATCGCTTTTGGAACTTGGCGGAAACAATGCCATCATCATCACCCAAGATGCAGATTTGGAAATTGCCATCCGTGGGGCACTTTTTGGTGCAGTAGGAACAGCCGGACAGCGCTGTACCACTACCCGCAGGCTGATTATCCACGAATCCATTTATGATACGTTCACCCAACGACTTGCCGCAGCCTATTCAAAACTCATCATCGGCAATCCATTGGACGAGAAAAACCATGTCGGTCCAGTGATCGACAAAGAAGCAGTGGACATGTACCTGAAAGCAATCGAAAAAGTTAAAGCGGAGGGAGGAAATGAATTGGTGAGAGGGGGAGTTATCAGCGGTGCAGGTTATGAATCCGACTGCTATGTGAAGCCTTGTATCATCGAAGCGGAAAACCATTTTGAAATGGTCCAGCACGAGACTTTTGCTCCGATACTTTATATTATGAAATACAATATCTTGGAGGAAGCAATTGCAATGCACAATGGTGTGCCCCAAGGACTTTCTTCAGCTATCATGACGCTGAATATGCGGGAAGCGGAAGCATTCCTCGCAGCAGGAGGCTCAGACTGCGGTATCGCCAATGTCAATATCGGAACATCAGGTGCGGAAATCGGCGGTGCTTTTGGCGGAGAAAAAGAAACCGGTGGAGGCCGTGAATCAGGCTCTGACTCTTGGAAAGCCTATATGCGCCGTCAGACCAACACGATCAATTACAGTACTTCCCTGCCTTTGGCTCAGGGGATAAAGTTTGATATATAATAAAAAATCCCACTGAAAGCTCAGTGGGATTTCGATTTATTTATTCATAGAGGTGAATATGAATTACAAAACCTGAAGAATCTATACCGAAATTAATCCGTCTGAAGAGGCAAAAGGAACAGTATAATAGAAGGTGGAATCATTATTTTCGTTTCCTCCCTTTATGACAGGAGGGCCCATAATTTCTATAAGTTGCTCTTTGAGGGTTCCCATTTTTATTTTTTTCGAATTTTCCACATTTTTTGTTTCTCTTCTTGCTTCAGGACTTAATTTGGTAATATACAAGTACGACCCAATAGGCAAAACTATTATCAACATTATTAAAATAATAATTTTTTTCATGTTTCGATAGAGTCTTTTTAAGCTACCTAATCAAGTTTAATCTCTAGGTTACAATCTTTACTTCCGAAAGATTATATAGACCACTTTGCCTTATTTCGTAGTTTAATAGTTATTTGAAAAATTCCAGTAAGTTTTATTCATTCAATTTTCCTCATCTTCTTTTATTCTTTGGTAGCTGTTTCGGAATACTCCCAAATTTTGTTCCCTGTCAAGGTATATCAAAATAAGCTCATTTTCAGTCAATTTTACAACCTTTGCCTGGAGGACTTTAGGGGCAAATCGAATTTGCCAAGTGACCACAGAATCAGCCATTCTGAAATCCCAAAGAGATATTTCTTGGATGATCTTTTTTCCGTCGACTATGGTCGAGGTCATGGAGTCCAAGCTATAGAAATTCATAAAAGTTTGTTCATGAACTTTTTCAATCCAGTCCACATATGTTTCTACCTCTTCCTTTGAAGCATTATTCGCTTCTGGTGTGTTCATGAAAAACTCAAATCCTTCGTCCTTGGTGAGTTTCCACTTTCCAAGTAACCTTTCTTCAAAAGATTGGCTAAAGCCATTAGTAAATAATGTAAAGAACAAAAGGAAAAGCAATTTGAAGACTTTTTTCATAGTTATGGATTTTCATTTCTGGTCTTTAGTGTCAAAAAGTTACGATAATATGACAAGGAGGTCAGGCTTTTTTAAGACGATTTCGTATAAAAAAGTAGTCCTGTCGACAAAGGCTTCTTTTAAAACTGAAAGATGGATAATTGATGGGGTTGATAATCGAATAAAATCCCTTCATTTTCAAGGGATTATTGAAATGAGGGATTTTTTTTCATTTTATAATTTGTACCAAATCAAATTAAATCTACCTTTGCAATCCGTTAGAATAACAAAGGTTATTTCGGAAGTTTACCCCAATAGCTATCGGGATGGTTTAGATCATTTGAATATTTAAATCGGGAGTTTAGCTCAGCTGGTTCAGAGCATCTGCCTTACAAGCAGAGGGTCGGGGGTTCGAATCCCTCAACTCCCACAATTATTGTTTTTACTTCTCTTATTGGGAGTTTAGCTCAGCTGGTTCAGAGCATCTGCCTTACAAGCAGAGGGTCGGGGGTTCGAATCCCTCAACTCCCACATCGCCTCAAAGAGGCTTTTTTTATGGCTTGCTATGTTTACATCCTCCATTCAGAAAACCTCGATAAATATTATATTGGACATACCTGTGATGTAATTGAGGAGAGATTACGCAGGCACAATAGCGATCATAAGGGTTTTACAGGCAATTCCCCTGGCTGGATTTTGGTTTACAAAGAAGAATATCCAGACAAGGGATCAGCATATAGCAGGGAGAGGCGGCTAAAATCATGGAAAAGCAGAAAGAAAATACTTGAACTGATTGATCGGGAATAGCCTGTAAAGTGAAGGACATCCCGACAATGTCGGGAGGGTCGGGGGTTCGAATCCCTCAACTCCCACATCGCCCCAAAAGAGGCTTTTTTTTTGGCTTAAGATTAGGCCCCTTCATTTTCATAAGGAGGGTTTTCCATTAAGTTTTCAATCCAGATTGATCATAAACCCGGCTTTAAACCACCTGCCTGGCATCTGTACAAATCCCGCTTCCACATAATCCGTATCGGTGATGTTGGAAGCTTCCAGGAAAAAGCCGATTTTCTTCATCCTATTGTAGTCCAACCGCGCATCCAATAGAAAAAATGGTTCCAAAGCCATCCTTTCGATATACCTTCCTTTGATGGTCAGCTCAACCCTTTTTAAAAATTCTGCCTGAATACTTCCGATCAGTTGATGCCTCAAAGAATTGAGTGAATACCTTGACTCAATGCCCGGAGCTTGCCCAAGGTCGGCATTGATGTAATTGTAGCTGAGCATCAATTCCCTGATTTTTGTATTTTCACCCCCAAAGTTGGCGAGATACTGAATCGATGTTTCGATGCCATTAAAGGTCACTTCAGAGACGTTCTGTGGAGTCCATTTGTTGGGATTGGGTTGTACGGTACTTGGTTCCCTGTTCCAGTCGATAAGGTTTTCGGTAAACCTGTGAAAAAAAACCAACTCAGTCTGGAGGCGGCTTTTGTGGTATTTCCACCCGATTTCAAAATTTTCTGCTTCCTCAGGCAAAAGATTGGGATTGCTTTGGTTACTTGGATCTTCATAGTACAGTTCGGTAAATGAAGGAATCCTGAAACTCACGCCGTAATTGGAATATAACCTTGAATAGGCATTGACCTGATAGCCAATCTCTGCCCCGGGAAAATGCTTCCATTTGTATTCATTGTAATAATTGGAATAAATTCCGGCACGGAAGTCAAACTTTTCTGCAAATTCAATTCTGTGCTCTGCGAAGATTCCTGCAAAGGTTCTACTTCTATTCCCTAGGTTGGTACTTTCAATTTTCTCTTTGCGTCCCTCAATCCCAAAACCCGTAGTGCCGATTTTTGAAGTATAGGTGCCATTGAATTCTAAAGCGAGGACATCCGAAGTGTGGAGGTTGGTATAAAAAGCAGGTTCATTTCTCCTCAACCTGAATTCATCATCATTCCTTCTCCAATAGCCTCTTGTCTGAAAGTAGAGTTTGTCGAATCTGTAAGTATGGCTCAAGGCAGCGAGAAAAGTCTGCACACTTTCCCATTGGTCTGGAAAGGAATTGGTATAAAAACCGTTTGCTCCAAAATCCCGATCAGAATATCCCGCCATGGCACGGATTTCATTTTTGTCATTGATGTCAAATCCTGATTCATAAAATAGGTTGGTCACTTTAAAATCCGAATTGTACCAATGTCCGTCGGAGGCGTCATGTGAAGTGGAGATCGTCTGCCGGTATTTCCCTATAGGAAGTGAGGAGACCACACTTCCGCCCCGCATCCCAAAATCCCCGCCGAAGCCTTGGATATTCAAGCTCGGTTTGTCAGACAAAGTGGTGATGACATTGACCGCTCCGGCAAATGCATTTTGTCCAAAAATCCTCGACCCCGGTCCTTTCAGTACTTCCACCCTTTGGATGGCCTGCAAAGGAACGGGAATGTTGACCATATGGTGGCCAGTCTGCGGATCGGTGAGTTTGATACCGTTGAGCAGCATGAGGGTTTGCTCAAAATTCCCACCCCGGATCCCTATATCTGCTTGAACGCCACTGACTCCCCGCTGCCTGACATCTACTCCGGGAGTGAATGAAAGCACTTCCTGTAAACTTCTGGCAGGAGTAGTTTCAATGGTTTTTCTATTGATGACGGTGATATTTCTGGAAACCTTATTGAATGGGATTTCCATCCTGTTTTCCATGATAATGACTGCTTCGAGCGCTACTGTAGTAGTATCCTGTATGCCTTGGGCGATAGCATGTGAAGATAGTAAGGCAACAATCGTAAAACTGAGACGCATGAATAGCTGTGGTTATTGTGGGGCAAATTACCCATGATTTAATTCTATTTCCAAATCTTTTGAATTGTTCATTTGTCTTGTTTTTTTGGTTTATTACCATTTAAAAAATGAATTTTTTCTTCAGAAACGATTCTGTATTTTAGCCGAAAAATTAAAAAGTTGGAATTTATGATACGAATTAAAAGTGTGAAAATTTTTGCTTTCCTAATAGCAATGGTTTTTGGACAGCATATTCAAGCCCAGACAGTCAAAGATAATAGAGACGGTGCATTTACAGAATTTGGATACAGGCAGGGATCAGTTTACCGGACTGCCTCCGGCAAACCCGGTCCGATGTATTGGCAAAATGGTGCGGATTACCTGATTGATGTGGCTTTGGATGAAATTAACCATATGATTAAGGGAAAAATCACCATCACTTATAAAAACAACAGTCCTGAAAACCTTGACTTTGTATGGCTTTATTTGGAGCAAAATAGATTTATGGCGGATTCGAGAGGACAACTGACGACACCTGTGCAAGGCAACCGCTACAATGGTGACGTTGATGGTGGCTACAAAATTGAAAACCTGAAAGCACAAGTAGTTGGAAAAAACAAACCTATTTCAGATAAACACCTCATCAGCGATACGAGGATGCAGGTTTTCTTTTCAGAACCGATTCCTAGCAATGGTGGAATAGGAACGATTTCCATGGATTTTGAATACAAAATACCGGAAAAAGGAATGGACAGGATGGGCCGCTTGAAAGTCAAAGACGGAACCATTTATGCCTTGGCGCAGTGGTACCCAAAAGTCGCCGTCTTTGATGATGTGACAGGTTGGAATACCGATCCTTATCTCGGCGCGGGGGAGTTTTATCTTGGGTATGGAGATTTCGAATATAAGATCACCGTTCCTTTTGACCACATTGTAGTGGCTTCGGGTGAACTTCAAAATCCAACTCAAGTCCTAACCAAAGAGCAGCAGAATAGGATGAAGAAAGCTGTGGAAAGTGATGAACGTGTTTACCTGATCGGACCTGAAGAAGTGACGGATTATGCCAACCAAAGGCCAAAGCAGGAAGGAACGATGACCTGGCATTTCAAAATCAACAATGCAAGAGATGTGGCATTTTCCACTTCCAAGGCATTTATATGGGATGCTGCAAGGATCAATCTCCCAAGTGGCAAAAAAGCCATGGCACAGTCCGTTTACCCAAAAGAAAGTGACGGACAGGAAGCTTGGGGTAGGTCAACCGAATACAGCAAGGCTTCGATAGAACATTATTCCAAAAAATGGTATGAATATCCTTACCCTGTCGCAGTGAATGTAGCCGCAGAAATTAACGGCATGGAATATCCCGGAGTCAACTTCTGCAGCTGGAGGTCTAAGGGGGAAGGTCTTTGGGGAGTAACTGACCATGAGTTTGGGCACAACTGGTTTCCAATGGTGGTCGGTACCAATGAAAGAAGACACGCCTGGATGGATGAGGGATTCAACACCTTTATCAATTATTATAGCTTTTTGGAATTCAATAATGGTGAATACACAAACTCGCTTATTCAGACAAGAAGGTATCTCGGTTGGCTGACCAACAAAGACCGCGAACCGATCGCAACTCATTCAGACAGGACCCAATCCAATAACCTTGGTATGGTTGCCTACATGAAACCGGCTTTGGGTTTGATGATGTTGAGGGAATACATCCTCGGTCCAGAGCGCTTTGACAATGCATTCAGGTCATACATTAAGACTTGGGCATACAAACATCCCCAGCCAACAGATTTCTTTAACCACATGGAAAATGTCTCAGGCGAAAATCTGGATTGGTTTTGGAAAGGTTGGTTTTATAGCAATGCAAATATCGACCTAGCCATCACAAGCGTACAGCCTTATGGTGCCAATTATTTAGTGTCTTTGGCCAATCTCGGGGAAATGCCGATGCCTGTACTTTTGGAAATCACCTACGAAGACGGCCAAAAGGAAAGAAGGATGCTTCCAGTCGAGATCTGGTTCAAAGGCAATCAATGGAGTCATTTACTCAAAGTCGATAAAAAAGTAGTCGCAATCGAA
>JBBRFK010000010.1:0-32163 GCA_038224435.1 Cytophagales bacterium
TTTTCAATCAGTATAATGAAGAGCGGAGAAAAATGATGGGTAAAGTTTCAACCCTTAACCGGGAATCCATGCAGGAATTGACTGAAACCAGGGCAAAAGAAATAATTCAGAAACGGTTTTCGATTCAACAGCAGCTTCTCGCCAGGGAGAAGTTATTCATGGATGAGATCACCAAAGTGATCTCCCCGCAGCAAGCGATCAAACTTGGCGGTGTAAACAGGGAATTTACCAGACAGGTGTATCAAAGACATCGGGACGGTAGAGATGGCAGCTCAAAAGATTAAAAAAAAAGCAGCACCTCGGCTGCTTTTTTTATTTGTTTTTCAGTAAGTCCCTGATTTCTTCTAACAAAACCTCAGATCTTACGAGCTCAGGAGGCGCTGCGGGAGGTTCCACTTCCTTCCTCTTGAATGAGTTCAATCCTTTAATTGCCATAAAAATCACAAAAGCGACGATCAGAAAATCAACCACATTCTGCATAAAATTACCATAGCTCCATACTACATCAGGCAATTCTCCCTCGGCCTCTTTCAAGACAATATTAAGGTCTTTGAAATCAACTCCTCCAAGCAAAACACCAAGCGGCGGCATGATGATGTCATTGACAAAAGAGGTGACAATTTTGCCAAAGGCAACGGCGATAATAACTGCAACAGCCAGATCGACAACATTGCCTTTCAAGGCAAATTCCTTAAATTCTTTAATAATGCTCATAAATTAAAATGGTTTGGTTTACTGTGATGAATAAAAATTCAAAATAATGAAAAAAACAAAATTATTTACTTTTTTTATGTGGTTTAAAAAATAAAAAGAACCCATTGATGAAGGCCCGAATCATTTAAAATCAAACTGAAAAAGATTAAATAAACTATCCAGCAGGCTTAAGCTATAATTTTTCATAAATTTGCCCTGAAAACCTATTATACTTTAACCATGAAAATAGCATTGATTGCCCATGATGGCAAAAAAGCCGATATGGTCCATTTCCTGAGTGGTTTCAAAAAGCAATTGCAAAATTCGAACATTGAACTGGTGGCTACCGGTACGACGGGGTCACATATTGAGAAAATAGGCATCAATGTTCAGAAACTGCTTTCAGGTCCAATAGGCGGTGATGCACAAATTGCAGCCATGGCAGCCCAAAAGGAGCTCACAATGGTGATATTTTTTAGAGACCCATTGGATAAACACCCACACGAGCCGGATGTGCAGATGTTGATGAGGATATGTGATGTCCACAATATTCCCCTTGCGACCAATCCCGCTGCAGCCGACCTCATGTTCAAACAATTAACCTCACAATTTTAATGGAACCAAAGACAATAAAAAGAATAGGCGTGCTTACATCAGGAGGCGATGCCCCAGGCATGAACGCCGCCATCAGGGCCGTAGTCAGGGCAGGATTTTACTATGACCTTGAAATGTATGGCATTTACAGGGGGTATGAAGGAATGATCCAGGATGATATCAAAAAACTGGAATCCAAAAACATTGCCCATGTACTTGAAAGAGGCGGAACATTCCTGAAATCAGCCAGAAGCAGTGAATTCAGGACACCGGAGGGAAGAAAAAAAGCCTACAATAACCTAGTAAAACACGGAATCGATGCTTTGGTGATCATAGGTGGAGATGGTTCTTTGACCGGTGCACATCTATTTTACAATGAATATGGCATTCCATCCATCGGCTTGCCTGGGACGATTGACAATGACCTCGCCGGAACTGACTTGACGATAGGATTCGATACCGCATGCAACACAGCGATTGAAGCAATAGATAAAATCAGAGATACAGCTACCTCCCACGACCGTTTGTTCTTTGTTGAGGTGATGGGCAGGGATGCCGGGTTTATCGCCATCAATGCAGGTATAGGAAGTGCGGCCGCAGCCACTTTGATTCCTGAAAAGAAAATGCCGATCGAAAGATTGGTAGAAAGACTGAAAGCCAGAACCAAGGCCATGAAGTCCTCCAATATTGTCATTGTCGCTGAAGGAGGAAAAAGTGGTGGTGCCGTAGAAATCGCTGATAAAATCAAAAAGGAACTCCCCTACTACGATATCAAGGTAACCATCCTCGGTCATCTGCAACGTGGAGGCGCTCCGAGTGCTTTGGACAGGGTTTTGGCAAGCAAGCTTGGGGTTTTTGCTGTGGAAGGATTGATGCAGGGAAAATATGATGTCATGGCAGGAATTATCAACAACAAAGTCGTCTTTACTCCTATCGCAAAGGCAATCGTTGGCCACAAAGAATTAGATGAGGATGATTTCAGAATCGCAAAAATATTATCAACGTGATAAAACCTTGGTGAACAAAAAACGGAGGTTTGAAACCTCCTTTTTTTTGTTCTTACCAAGCTATTTTTTTTTACATTAATCCAAAAAGTCGAGGCAACCAAAGCGTCAATCCAGGCCATAAAGTAATGACAATCAGTCCTAAAATCATGGCTATGAAAAACGGAATCAAGGGACCTATAACTTTTTCAAGTGTGGTGCCAGCCACTTGAACTCCAATGAACAGCACCGACCCGACCGGTGGTGTACACAACCCTATACAAAGATTCATGATCATAATGATTCCGAAATGGACAGGGTCCACACCCAATTCCGTGACTATAGGCAAGAATATCGGAGTAAAAATAAGTACGGCCGGAGTCATGTCCATGAAAACCCCGACGAAGAGTAGGATGACATTGATCAGAATCAATATCACAACAATATTATCGCTGACAGAAAGCAGGGAATTGGTAATCGCCTGAGGAATATCCTCACTAGACATCACCCAAGACATGCTCATGGATGTTGCAATGAGGAGCAAAACAATCGCAGTCGTTTCAGAGGATTTCAGTAAGATGGAGGGCAATTCTTTAATTTTGAGCTCTTTGTAAAATAAAGACAATCCCAAAGTATAAATCACTGCAATAGCAGAAGCTTCTGTGGCAGTAAAAATCCCCCCAACTATCCCTCCGATCACAATCACCAAAAGCATCAAGGATGGAAATGCACGAAAGAAAGTTTTTCCAAACTCTTTCAGCGAAACCCCTTCCCCCGCCGGCAGCTTTTTCTTTTTTATAAAAATGGCTGCAGTGACCATGAGTACAAATCCTATGAACATTCCGGGCAAGTATCCGGCAACAAAGAGTGCTGCAATAGATACTCCTCCTGACGCCAAAGAATAAACAATCAGGATATTGGAAGGAGGTATGATCAATCCTGTGGTCGAGGAAGTGATATTGACAGCGGCTCCAAGTTCTTTAGGATAGCCCTCAATTTCCATCCTTTTACCGAGAATGCTACCCAATGCTGAAGCCGCCGCAGCCGCCGAGCCTGCGATAGCCCCAAACAGCATCGCAGCAATTACATTGACATACAATAAACTCCCGGGAAGTCTTCCTGCCAAGGATTTTGCCAATTCAATCAACCTGTTGGCAATTCCTCCTTTGTTCATTATTTCTCCTGCCAAAACAAAAAACGGAATGGCCAGTAATGCAAAACTATCCAATCCTGTGGCCATTCTTTGGGCGATGGTGGTAGCAGATGGTCCAGCGGCAACTGATACCAACAAGGTAATAAAACTTGCTATTCCCAAGCTCCAGGCTACCGGTACTCCAATCGCCAACAAAGTGACAAATGATAAAACCAATATAATGATGCTGATATATTCCATTGGTCAGGAGAGGTATAGTCTATAATGATTGGAAATTTGAAAAATCTGGTAATAAATGACCAAAAGTCCACTTACCGGCAAAATAGTGTAAATGTATGCGAGGGGTATTTGCATGGTGGCTGACTTTTGCCCAAGGATAAAAGTGATATACACCAAATTGATCCCTCCCAAAACCATTACAGAAAAAGCAAAAAACAACACAATGACATTGACCAGTATCATCAATTTCATTTTTGATTTTCCAACAAGGCGGTTAGGCAAAAGGTCGATGGCAATATGCTGGTCTTGACCTGCAACATAAGCAGCACCAAGCATACCCAACCAAACGAGCATATATCTCGACAATTCATCGGTGAATGAACTTGGATTTTGGAAAACATACCTTGACAAAACCTGCCAGGTAACATTCAAAACCATCAAAGCCATTAACAAGACCAAAGAGCCCGATACAACTTGGTCAAGCCTGATTTTAAAAGAATGGTTAATCATTGGTTCATTTTTTGGGTTTTAATAAAATTGAGAATGAAATACTTCTTTCAGTTTTTTGGTTTCGAATTTTTCACAAAAGCATATTGGTCAAAAAGCTTTTCATTCTACTTTTCTGATTTTATCGACAATTTCAAATAATTCAGGCTGGGTAGTTTTCAAATCGGTATACATTATCTCTGTAGCTTCCCTGAAACCTTTCAATTCCGGATAGAGGATAGTCACACCCGCTTTTTTGATCTCCCGAAAAGATTCTTCCACAGAAGCAGCCCATAGCTTATACTGGTAGATAGCTGATTCGTCTGCCGCTTCCTGCATCCATATTTTTTCTTGCTCATCGAGAAGTTCCCAGACTTTGGTGCTTATAATCAGGACATCGGGCACAGCTGTATGCTCATTGATGGAATAGAACTTGCAGACCTCATAGTGCTTGGATGTATAAAGGCTCGGAGGATTGTTTTCGGCACCGTCGACAATCCCTTGCTGCAAAGCGGTATAAAGCTCTCCGTAGGAAACAGGAGTGGGAGATCCTCCAAAACTCTTCACCATATTGATGGCCGTATTGCTTTCCATCACCCTGATTTTCAATCCTTTCAGGTCAGATGGATTCTCTATCGGTTTGGTTTTGGTATAAAAGCTCCTTTTGCCTGCATCATAATAACACAAACCCCTTAACCAAAAATCCTCACCATCCAACAGCAGTTGCTTTCCGATTTCGCCCTTCAATACCTTATCTCTGTGGGCATCGTCCCTGAATAGATAAGGCATTGAAAGAACCTGCATCTTTGGAGCAAAACTTTCCATTGTTGCTGATGATACTTTGGTCATTCCGAGACTTCCAATTTGAAGCAATTCGACCAACTCCCTTTCAGTGCCAAGCTGTTGGTTTGGGTAAATCCGGATCTGCATCTGACTATTGGACTTCTCAGAAACCCTTTTTGCCATGAAAACCATCGCCTCGTGGACTGGATGTGTTATCCCTAATCCATGGCCCAATTTGATTAGCCTTACTCCGCCGGGACCTTTGCAGGTAGAAAACAAAACGATACACAAAAGCATAAAAAATATCGGACGGGGAATAAAAAGCAGCAAATTCTTATTCCGTTTATTGCCATTAAAATTATCCATCATTTCCTGAAAAGGTTTGAATTTCATTTCCTAAGCTCCCTGATATTTGACAATGCTTTCTTGATGTTACCTTCTAAAACCTCAAACTGTCCATCTTCTATGGCTTTTTTGTCAAATAACTGAGAGCCCATTCCCACACAATGTACTCCTGCCTTGAACCATTCGGAAAGATTTTCCAAGGTTGGCTCCACACCACCGGTTGGCATCATTCGGATATCAGGCATGACAGATAATACTGCTTTGATAAACCCAGCACCCAATAAATTTCCCGGAAATGCTTTTACAAGCAGTGCTCCCATGGATTTTGCCTGATGGACTTCGGTCACTGTCGCACAGCCGGGAACCCAAAAAACACTTTTCATACGACAGTAATTGGCAACCTCGGGAATCAAGGCCGGAGAAACCACAAAATCTGTCCCTATATAATGAAATCGCGCAGCATCTTCAGCCGAAAAAACAGTACCTATTCCCAGCAACAAATCAGGATACTTTTCTGAATAAATTTTAAGCTCTTTGAATACTTCAAAAGCATTTGCCTCGCGGTTGGTAAATTCAAAAACCCGGATCCCGGCATTGTATGAAGCGTCTAAGACTGACTTAGCTATATTGATATCCTTGTGGTTGAACACAGGAATCATTCCTGTTTCAGCCATTTTTTTGAGGATTTCTTGGTGCGTATATTTCATTCCTAAATTTGGTTACTAGGTTATTAGAAATTAGAAAATGGAAAAAAGAGAGCAGTTATTCTGGAATGGGAATAATCAAACCTTGATTTACCTCAAAAGCTTGCCGACATTTTCCCCTTTTACCAAATCATGTACTTCTTCAAGCGAGACGAAGTTGGCATCTCCTTTTATACTGTGTTTGAGCACAGAAGAAGCAGTGGCAAACTCAATCGCTTCCTGGTCAGAAAGATGCATCAAGCCATAAATCAATCCAGCGATAAAGGCATCGCCCCCTCCCACCCGGTCCACGATATGGGTCATTTCATAGAAATTGGAAAAAAGGATTTCCTCGCCGTTCCATAAAGTACCTTTTAGGCGATTATGAGAGGCAGACACCGATTCCCTTTTGGTCTTAGTGATATACTTGATTTGTGGAAAGTCTTTTTTGGCTTGAAAACAGGCATCACCCCAATCATCTAGACTGATATCCAGACAGTTTTCAAAATCAGATTTTCCGGCAACCAGAACATGGGTGTACCGGATGAGCTCCGGCATTACATCCAAAGGGCCTTTCCCAAATTGCCAAAGGTTCCTTCTATAATTGATATCACCACTGATAATCAATCCTTTATCAAATGCAGCTTTAAGTGCTTTCAAAGTCATATCCGCTGCATTTTGGCTCAGGGCAGGTGTTATTCCAGTCCAATGGAACCAGTCTGCACCGTCAAAAACCAAATCCCAGTCAATGTCTTTGCCGTCAAAATTTGAAAACGCGGAATCAAACCGGTCGTAGATTATTTTGGAAGAGCGCTGCATGGAACCGTTTTCAAGAAAATATAAGCCCATTCTTCCTTCAGAAAAATAAATGAAATCAGTCCGTACACCCGTTTTTCTCAGGTATTGTACAGCTGCTTTTCCTATATCGTGCCCTGGAAATGCAGTGACATGATAGGTTTGCTGATCCCAATTGGCAAGGCAGATGGAAACATTTGCTTCCGATCCACCAAAAACCGCTTCATAAGAGTCGGCCTGAACGAACCTTTCATGGCCAGGAGTGCTAAGGCGCATCATTACTTCGCCTATCGTGATTATTTTTTTGCCCATTGCTTAAAATGCTAATCTTTCATGAAAATAAACACTTAAATTTTGTTTTCTAATTTTCGGAGTATAAGTTAATGCAATCGATTTCAGATTAGACCAAAATATACATGGCTGGCAAAACAAAAACTTTCCTACAAATACACGAAAAGGACAACGCATTGGTCGCTTTGGTGGATTTACAGGCAGAAAGTAAAATTGATTTTAGAGGAAAGATAATCAAGCTTGTGCAGGAAGTCCAGGCAAAACATAAGTTCACAACAGAACCTCTTCGAAAAGGAGATTTGATCTATATGTACGGAACAGTCGTGGGCCGTACCAAAATGGATTTACCTGAAGGGAGTTTGCTCACAACCCAAAATATCGTCCATGAGGCTGCAGATTTTGGGAAGAAAACTAAAAATTTTAAATGGAATCCACCACCTATCAGCACGTTTCAAAACCGGACTTTTTTGGGATACCACCGGGAAGACGGACAGGTCGGAACGGCAAATTATTGGTTGATCATCCCTTTGGTTTTTTGTGAAAACAGGAATGTCGAAGTTATCAAAGATGCTTTTAATGAAGCCCTTGGGTATGGAAAAACGAATCCATTTAAGTCTTTGGTCAAGGATATGGTGAGTTTGCTTCAGGAAGGAAAGAAAGAAGAAATTGAAAATCTGAGCGTAGAAAAAGTACAGGAAAAGAAATCACAAACCCTTTTTCCGAATCTTGATGGCATCAAGGTTTTGGACCATCATGGAGGATGCGGCGGTACAAGGAGGGATTCCGAATCGCTGTGTGCGCTTTTGGCCGGATACATCAACAACCCAAATGTGGCAGGCGCCACTGTCCTGAGTTTGGGCTGCCAAAATGCACAGCCTTCGATTTTGGAAGAAAAGCTCCAAAAAATCAATCCTGATATCAAAAAACCGTTCATCATCCTGGAACAGCAAAAAGAAGGAACAGAACAACAGCTGATATCAGAGGCCATCAAAAAAACCTTTTTGGGAATGGTGGATGCAAACCTACAGATAAGAAAACCGGCCCCACTCAGCAAACTGACTCTCGGATTAGAATGTGGCGGCTCGGATGGCTTTTCAGGAATTTCCGCAAATCCTGCCGTCGGGTATGCTTCCGACCTTTTAGTTGCATTAGGAGGGACAACCATGCTATCAGAATTCCCCGAATTATGTGGAGTGGAACAAGAATTGATCAACCGCTGCACCACCGACGAATCTGCCGACAAATTCAGTGATTTAATGAAAGCTTATGCAGCATCCGCTGTGGCTGTCGGTTCGGGTTTTGACATGAACCCTTCTCCCGGCAATATCAAAGACGGCTTGATTACAGATGCTATAAAATCAGCAGGGGCGGCAAAAAAAGGGGGAACTTCCCCTGTAATTGATGTCCTTGACTACGCAGAATATTTTCAGAAACCAGGTCTAAACCTCGTCTGCACTCCTGGAAATGATGTAGAAAGTACGACCGCAATGGCAGGTTCAGGTGCGAATATCATGGTTTTCACCACCGGATTGGGAACTCCGACAGGAAACCCAATCGCCCCTGTCATCAAAATCGCGACCAATACCAAACTTGCCAAGCGAATGCCTGACATCATTGATATCGATACCGGAGGGATAATTTCCGGTGAAAAGAGTATTCAAGAAATGGGTGAGGAAATTTTAGAAATGATCATCAAAGTAGCTTCAGGAGAAGTTAAACCCAAAGCTGTACTTCTAGGTCAGGATGATTTCATTCCATGGAAAAGAGGGGTTTCTTTATAAGTCCGGAAGGATGAAAAGTTGGAAAGTTTGGAATAGGAAATGGAAATTGAAATCGACGGAAAACTCGGAAGATTTTTATTTATAAAGAGAAATTCAAAATTTCCCTCCAAATATCCTCCGCCACCGGAATACCTTCTGCAATATTTTTATTCCTGGTTTTCATGTTGTTTTCACCTGGGTATCGGACTTCTTTATCTCCAAAAGTCAAAGAAGCTTTCAAATCCATAACGATTTGGTCAAGTTTTTCATCCGACCATTCCATTACCCCCAATTTCACAGCATCTAAGCAAATGAATATTTGCGAAAGTCCCGCCTCTTCCCCACTTTCCCCTACCTGAAAAGTAGCATTCCCGCCCGATAGAATTGTAGCAAGCATATCTAAAAGTAAAGACAATCCTGCCCCTTTCCACAATCCAATTGGCAATGCCAATTCATTGTCAATGATACTTTCGGGTGATTTGATCAGGTTTCCATTGTCATCAAACCCAGCGTCAAAAGGCATTTCTTTTCCCTCACGCAGATAGGTTTTTAATTTTCCATAAGAAAACTGCGACATCGCCATATCCAATACGATATGCCCTTTGGATCGGGGAATGGCTATGACTATGGGATTGTTTCCAAGTTTGGGTTCGCTCCCACCCCACGCAGGCATATTGGGTTTGGTATTGGTAAAGCAGATCCCAATGCAACCGGCTTCTGCGGCTTGCCAACCATAATTTCCTGCTCTCATCCAATGGTTTGTGTTTTGAAGTGCAACAATGCCTACTCCAAACTCTTTTGAAAGTTTAATAGCCCTATCCATACATTGATGGGCATTGAGCGGACCTGGACCGAGATTGCCATTCCACCTTTCAAAAACCCCATAACTGTCCAAAAGATTAGCTTCATTATTTGGCATTACGAGGTTTTTCCGGATCATTTCCAAAAAAACCGGAAACCGATCCAAACCATGGGAAGAAACTCCATCCAGGCTGGCCTGGGCAAAAAGAAATGCACATAAACTAGCTCTGTCTTCTGAAAACTCATTTTTCAGGAGGATTTTTTCTAAAGTTTGGATGACTTCATGGTAGGCTACTCGCATGATTGATGGAAGTTGGGGAATGAAAACAAAAATTCGAAAAGCTAAATCATAAACTCTCCACGACCAACATCTTGGATTTGGCGGCTTGGTACCTGATGTTTTTAGCTTTGGTGTATTCTTCAGATGCCCACCATTCTTTGGCTTTTTGGACCGAAGGAAACTCTAGGATAACCAATCTTTCAGGATTCCAATTTCCTTCCAAAGATTCTGTTTGGGCTCCCCGGACTACAAATTTCCCACCAAAAGGGATAATCGAACCAGGAGTCAGTTTTTTGTAGGATTCGTACAATTCAGGGTCATGGATGCTAACCTCAACAAGAACCAGTGCAGGCATATTATTTTTGTTTATGATGTTAAAGTTTAGAAAAATTCGCAGATGTTTGACAAACTTTTATTTGAACAGCCATAAACTTGCACGTAACCCCAAATCCAAACTAGTTATGTCAAATCCTGATCAGTTCTCTTTCAGACATAAAGTCCAAAGACCCATAAAAGTTCTCCAATTCGGAACAGGCAATTTCCTGCGTGGATTTGCGGATTGGATGATTGAGATTTTGAATGAAAAGACTGATTTTGACGGTTCCATCCACATCATTCAAAGTCACGGGAAATCAATTCCGGAAGATTATGGAAAGCAAGATAACAATTACCATGTCCTTATCCGAGGGATTCAAAATAGAGACATCATCGATGGCTACAAACTGATCACTTCTATTTCGGGGGTGAGCAATCCGAATCTGGATTACACCTTTTTTTTGGATTTGGCCAAAATTCACGAACTAAGATATGTTGTGTCCAATACTACTGAGGTGGGAATTGTATTTGATAAGAATGACAGAAGTCCCGACTTTGTACCCTTGACTTTTCCCGGAAAATTGGCAGCATTGCTTTATTCCAGGTATGTTTTTTTTGAAGGAGATGAGACAAAGGGCTTGGTCATTCTGCCTTGTGAACTCATCGAAAATAACGGTAAAAAGCTAAATGAATGCGTCATCCAATATGCAGTATTGTGGGATCTTCCCGAGGCATTTCTCAGCTGGCTTGATACAGCTTGCACTTTTTGCAATACTCTTGTAGACAGGATCGTCCCCGGATTCCCAAAAGAGAATATGGAGGAATTTGAGAAAAAATCAGGCTTTCAAGATCAGTTGGCTGTGGTGGCCGAGCCTTATCATTTTTGGGCCATCGACGGTCCAAAAGATTTAGAGGGTATTTTTCAGACAGAAAAAACAGGTTTGAATGTAGCGATCGTCCGAGACTTACAACCTTTTCGGCTTAGAAAAGTCAGGATTCTTAATGGCGCCCATACGGTGATGGTTCCGGTGGGATATTTGAAAGGATTCCGAACAGTCGGTGAAGTGATGGAAGATCCAGAGTTGTTAAAATTCGTCGAAGAAACGATTTTCCAAGAAATCATTCCCACTTTGGATTTGGACAAAGCTGAATTGGATGCCTATGCCAAGGACATTCTAGACAGGTTCAGGAATCCTTTTATCCGGCATGAATTGATATCGATTTCCCTCAATTCAATCTCTAAGTTCAGGGTCAGGGTTCTTCCCACCATTTTAGAATACCATAGCCGAACAGGTGAGCTTCCTAAAAATCTCCTAAGGTCATTTGCTGAGCTGATCCGATTTTACAAAGGTGAAATCCGGGGCGAATCAATCCCTTTGAAAGATGAGCCATTTGTATTGGAATTTTTTGAAAAAGCATGGAAGAATGAAAATCTGGATGAAACCGTTGAGACTGTTCTTTCTAATGTCAGTTTATGGGGAATGGATTTGAATCAAATAGAAGGATTCAAATCTAAAATTATCAGTTCTTTTGAAATTAAAACTGAGTAATCACCATTCTCCTCTCCTTCCTTTTTTCTTTTCAGACAGGGCTTTTTTTGCTTTCAACCGGTCCTCAATGGCTCCTTTTCCAGGTTTGGTGGCTTTCCTGACTTTCTTTTTATGGAAAGCTTTCTTAAGCAGATCATAAAACTTCTTGACCGCAATCTCTTTATTCTGAATCTGCGATCTCTTCTCCTGGCTTTGGATGATCAGATTTCCCTCAGTGTCTATTTTGGTGGAAAGTTTTTCAAAAAGTGTAGTTTTTTCGATCTCTTCAAAGAATTGCGAATTTGGGATATTAAACCTCAGCTCCACCTTGGAGTTGACTTTATTTACATTTTGCCCACCCGGGCCACTGCTTCGACTAAACTGAAACTGGAGTTCAGAGTCAAAAACCTGTTTGGCTATTTTTTCAGAAATATTCATTCTCAAAGGTTTTCAATAATCCACCACAAATCTATATCCAACAGTTTTATTTCTTTCAAAGCCCACAACAGCATCTGTCGGAAATGGGTTTCCTTGGGACCGTTCTGTACTTACCACCTACTTGAGGAAAGTTTGAAATTAGAAACTCCTTTCAAAAGTAACATTTGATTGGTACCATTATCAACAATATTGGCAGTCAACTGCAAGACGGGGACAATCAAAGGAAATTTAGAGTTATACTTTAAGGAAAATTAAATAAACCGGCAGAATAATGAGAAAGTTTGGGCCTGGAAATTTAAAATCTAGAGTCGAAGTCAATTTTTTGGGTATCAAAACCGACTCTCAAAATTATTTTTAAAAATTTTTAAAATTTTTTTTAGGCTGAAAGCTTCAGGTGGTAGAATAAAAAATGGCATTGGTAATCAGAAAAGTTAAAGTTGTGCCTCCTGCCCAAATCTTAAAAAACCAAATAAATGCTGTTGATAGTAAAGAATATATATTTCAAACTATTATTTGGAATTTTTAAGTAAAAACGATTAAAATAAATATTTTATTGTTTATGCATATTTTTTATTTTGTTTATCTGGTTTCATTTGTATAGTTTTAACTCATCGAGAAGGACAAAACCTTAAATCATCCAACGGTTTTACCTTGATCCATTTGAAAAAAAAGAGGTTTTAAAAGTTAATTCTCGGTTATTCTTATCTATCTCAGTTTCTTAATTTTTCTGAACAGATTTTTATTTTTTTATTGAATATTAATTTTTTTGCTTAATTCACCCAATAAAAACCCTTCAATTCTGAAGGGTTTTTTTGGGATAACCAAAAAAGGAATCAATAAAATCAGCATTGAATAAATTCTTCTTCACCTGTTCATCATAATTCAATGGTTGAAATCATCCAAGCATCTCCGGCACAGCTTCATATAGTCCAAAAAATAGCCCAACATACATGGCCTGTTGCATTTTCAAATATCCTTACTCCTGAACAAATCCAATTTATGCTTCAATGGATGTACGACCTGAAAGCATTGGAACAGCAAGTTGAGGAAAAAGCACATGTTTTTTTACTAGCTAAAGAAGAGGAAGAATTTCTGGGATTTGCAGCTTACGAGTTACACTGTCAGAGTCAGCCAAAGACTAAAATCCATAAAATCTATATCCTACCTAACACTCAGGGAAAAGGCATTGGAAAAAAATTGATATCCAAGGTAAAAGAAATTGGAGCTAAAAACGGAGACAGCCATATATATTTAAACGTGAACAGGTTCAATAAAAAGGCCATAGATTTTTACCTTCATTATGGATTTTATGAAGCCAAAAGGGAAGTAATCGATATCGGCAACGGATTTATCATGGATGATATCGTGATGGAAATGGCCCTGGATTAATTTCCGATCTAGAATTTATAATGTAACATGGGCTAATGAAACCCACTTTTTGATAAAAGGAAAAAAAATGGGATTCAATTTTTTATTCAGAAAAAAAGATATAAATTTGTCAAATGATAAAATAATTTATCAAATGACAGAACCAAAACGATATAAAGAAATTTCCGAATTCCTAGGACAAGAAAATCTTCATGGAGAAATATCAGGTCCTATGGATTTTATATCAGTAGCCAATGAAGGTGTTGCGGCTTATGCAATCAATAATTTCAAGGATGGTTTTGATGTCAGTCTTTCGCAGGTTGCATCGATTTTGTCAAGTTCAGAGCCTACTTTGTACCGCCGCATCAAATCCAACAAAAGCCTTCCAAAAAACGATGCCATCAAGTTGCTTGAGGTTACTGACCTTTTTTTATATGGCGAATCTCTCTTTGGTTCAAAGGAGGATTTTTTCAAATGGATAGAATTGCCCAATACTGCTTTGGGAGGGATGCGACCCATGGAATTGGTAGGCTTTCCTGAGGGTGTTTCCAAAGTAATGGACCTCCTAGGCAGGATAGAGTTCGGAGTATATAGCTGATGCTTGTATATAGGCTTTGCAATCCAAAATACGCTGCTGACTTTAGCGGTACGGGCGCGGCGATCACAGGAGGCCGTTGGAACAAGAAAGGTAGAGCTGTTTTATATACAAGTGAATCCGTTGCATTGGCCCTGTTGGAGGTTGTCGTGAACATCCCTCCTATGTTTCAGCCCAACCTAAATCTGTTGACATTCGAAATTCCCGAAAGCCTGATTTTTGAAATCCCGAAAGGGGAATTACCCTACAATTGGAACAAATATCCCAGTCCGTATATTTTGTCCGAATTAGGAGAAAAGTACTATAAGGATCCCGCCTTGTTGGGAATCAAAGTACCAAGCGCTGTAGTTTCAAGTAATTATAATTTCATTTTGAATCCTAATAGTAGGGATTTTTCACAAGTCAAAATCCAAAAAAACGAACCCTTTATTTTTGATCCGAGGCTTTACCGCAAAAATTAAAAATGGGAGGACAGTGATTTGGTTAGAATGACTTATTAAAATAGCAACCAAAATCAACCTTTAAACCTGAATTTTAAATACTTGATTTTTTCTCCTTTTTCACTGAACATCTTTTCATATTTTGTCTGGATTCCATGGTGCTCATTCCTGTATTCGGAAATGTAAAAATCATGGGTGTAAATCAAAATTTCACAGTCAATTCTCTCCTTGACAAGGTTTAGGGTATAATCAAACAATTCGGTATTGTCCGTTTTAAATTGGATAGTGCCACTTTTCTCCAATAATGGCTTATATATTTCCAGAAACCTCGGTGAAGTCAAGCGGCGTTTTTCATCTCCATCTCTTGGAAAAGGATCGGGAAAAGTAATCCAAAGTTCCGCTATTTCTTCCTTATCAAAATACCTATCCAACAACTGTATCTGTGTTCTCAAAAAGGCTACGTTGTGCAGACCTTCTGCAATGGCAATCGTACTCCCTTTCCAGATTCTTGATCCTTTGATATCTACCCCGATAAAATTACTTCCGGGATATTCTCTTGCCAATCCAACAGCGAACTCTCCCTTACCACAGGCCAATTCGACTACTATTGGATTTTCATTTTCAAATTGAACAGATTTCCAATTTCCCTTTATGGTTTCAAAAAGTTCCTTTCCAGGTTGGATGACATTTCGGCTTTGTTCATTTTCTTTGAACCTTTCCAGTTTTCTTCTGCTCATGATTACAAATCGTTGATTTCGGCGACGACAAAAGTACTTCCACCGATAAATATTAAATCTTCTTTGGAGGCTAAATTTTCGGCTTTTTCAATTGCCAAATTCACATCCCGGATAATTTCCCCTTTCAAACCTACTTCGAATGCTTTTTTTGCCAATTCTTCTGCATCCATTGCTCTTGGAATTGTTGCCTGACAGAAAATATACCAAGCGTTTTTGGGAAGGATGGACAATACTTTCGAGATATCTTTGTCATTGACCATGCCAATGACCATAAAAAGCCGCTCGAAATCCAGCTCGTTGATCTGCTCGACGATCAATCTAATACCGTCCTCATTGTGGCCTGTATCGCAAACAATCAATGGATTTTCTCCCAAAATTTGCCATCTCCCCTTTAGTCCGGTATTGGAAACAATCTTTGACAGCCCGTTTTTCACAGCAGCATCTCCAATTGTCCATTTCAATAATTTGAGGATTTTGATGGTCTGAAGGATTCCTGCCAAGTTTTTTTCTTGATAATTGCCATGCAGGTCAATCTCGATGGCATATTCATTTCCTTCATCAGAGATCTCAAAAGATCTTTTTCCGCTGGAGTTCAAACCAGATCTTTTCACCTTGATAAAATCTTCTGCAAAGTATATTGGGGCATGGGTTTCTTCGGCTTTCTTCTGAAACACAGAAAAGGTTTCGTGCTGTTTTTGACTGATCACAACGGGCACATTTGGCTTGATGATTCCTGCTTTTTCTCCTGCGATCAGAGGCAAGGTATTTCCCAAAAACTGCATGTGGTCAAAACCGATATTTGTGATCACTGAAACTTCGGGAATGATCACATTGGTAGAATCCAGTCTCCCTCCCATTCCGACTTCAATCACGGCGATATCGACTTTCTCTTTGGCAAAATACCAAAAAGCCATTCCCACGGTCATTTCAAAAAAGCTGGGTTTTAACTCTTCCAAAAAATCCTTGGTATCTGCTACAAATTCAACCACATCTTTTTCAGGAATATCCAATCCATTGATTTTGATTCTTTCTGTGAATGATTTGAGATGGGGAGAAGTATATAATCCGACTTTGTACCCTGCTTCCATCAATACCGAGCAAAGCGCATGGGAAGTACTTCCCTTGCCATTTGTACCTGCGACATGTACGCATTTCAGATTTCTTTCGGGATTTCCCAAGTAGGAACAAAATGCAAGTGTGTTGTTTAAGTCATTCCTGTATGCCGCCACTCCGATCCGCTGAAACATCGGCAATGCATTGAACAGATAGTCCAACGTCTCTTGATAAGTCATGGACTAGTCGACTTTGATGATAAAAGTAATTTTGCCGTTAGAATAATCGGCTGTCGGGTTTCCTGATTGGCGCTTGAAGTTGACCTGATTTACCACCGTGCGGTAATAAGCAAGAACCTCATTGGACACATTGTATTCCAAGGGAACAGCCTGCACAATCTTCCCGTTGTCATCAACGGTTATTTTAAAAACTATTTTTCCGTTTCGGGTAGATACATTGTCTCTGATATTTGGCCTAGAGGCGAATTCCCATCCTGCAAGTTCCAGTCCTACACCTGAAGAAGGACCCGGCGTACCTTCCCCTTTTCCTGAACCCATCAAAGCCCTTCCATCTACAGTTCCGGTAGGTTTTCCTTCATCCCCTTTTTGGGTAGAAGCTCCTTGGGCGCTTCCAGAGGCTGTTTTGGCACTTGAACCTGAAGTACCGCCCGCTCCAAAAATAGCCCTTTGATCAATTTTTGGTTTTTCCTCCGCTTTGGTAGTTGTCTTCTCTGCCTCTGATGTGGACGGTTGGGTCACGGGAGTCGGCTCTTTTTTAGCTGGACTTGGTTCTTTGCTTGCAGTGCTTGATTTCTCACTTCCCTTTATTGGACTTGGTGTTTTGGATTGGGCCTCGTAGGTGGTTTTGGCAGGGGAAGATTTTGGTTTGGCAGCCTCGGTCTTAGGTTCTGATACCGGCACATAAGATTGAACAGGCTTCGAAGCTTGTTCGCCAGGAGCAGGTGATTCTGTGTTATTGGTAACTGTTTCTGATGAAGGTGTCGTTGATTGGTTATTTCCACTACCTCGATCTGTAAATCCCAGATTCAGTTCCATACCATAAGTTGGAAGTGGCGGAATCTGCTCTTTCCATACGACAATAAAATAAATAGCAATCAGCAACAGCACATTCACAAGGATTGTGATGAACAGCGCTTTTCTTTTGTTTTCAGCTTCTTGGCTATCTGTTTCCCAAATCTGCATGCTACTTATACGGTTGTGTTGCGATAGAAACGTTTGCTTCTAGATTGGCAGCGATTCCTCCTATTTCCACCAAAAACTCTACAGGTACTTGCTTGTCAATATGAAGTACAACCTGACCTTTTTTATCTTTTAGAAGAACGGTGAGCTCATTCTTTATCTGATCTCTACTTACCACCTTGTCATTAACGGAAAACTTCAGGTCTTTGGTTACTGTCACTGTCACTTCCTGCATGATGATATCTGAAGTTTCACTCGAAGGCAAATTAACAGGAAGTCCTGAAGGCGTGATGAATGAGGAGGTCAACATGAAAAATATCAGCAATAGAAAGATGATATCAGTCATCGAAGACATGCTGAAAGACGCATCTACTTTATGTTTTGATTGTAAGGCCATTTTATTTGTCTTGTAGCAAGTCTATGAATTCCACGGAAGTATATTCCATACTGTGGACCAATTTGGAAACCTGACTGACCAGGTAATTGTAACCCAAGTAAGCGATAATCCCTACCACCAAGCCGGCGGCTGTTGTGATCATCGCTTCATAGATACCTGTTGACAACAATTTAGGAGATACCATGCCCTCCTCTTGTGCGACTGCTATAAACGCTTGGATCATCCCCGTGACGGTTCCTAAGAAACCAATCATGGGCGCGGCTCCTGCAACAGTAGCAAGGATTCCGAGATTTTTCTCGAGTTTATAGATTTCAATTTTACCGACATTCTCGATGGATACTTCAATGTTTTTCAGAGGACTTCCGATCCTTTCCAAGCCTTTGGCAATCATACTTGCAACAGGCGTGGATTCGCCCTGACAAAGATATTTTGCTTGGTCGACTTTTCCACTCTGCACCAATATTTTGATCTGATCCATCAAATGCTTGGGGGATTTTGCTGCTTTTCGCAGGGTAATCAACCTTTCGACAAAAATAAAAATCGCAATGACAAACAAGATGTAAAGTGGAATCATCATGTATCCACCTTTGATCAATAAATCAAGCAAACCAATACTAGGTTTGCCGGGGTCCATCATAGAAAGAGAATCGGCCATCATTTGGCCATCGGTACTCAAGGTTTGTGCTAAAATCATGTTAATATTTCAATATCCAGGTAGATTCATTGTAGTCAGCTTTGGCAGCAGCCAAAGCTTCGGATGCAGTTTTAAAACTGCTGTATTTTCCAACGGAAAGACGGTAATTTCTGGTATCTCCTGACGGGAAAATCAGCCAGATATCTTTTCCTTTATCCAAAAAGACCTGCGCCTCTTCTCTTGCAATTCTTTCGTTGGGGAGACTCGCAACCACCAAATGGTAGGATCTGACACCCTCTTTGGCATTCAGTATAAGCAAATTTCCACCTGAAGGAGAAGCAATAGTAGGTGTTTGAACCTCTGCCGCCGGTGTTTCCATAACTTCCGCGCCAATCGAATCATTGTCCGATTCAACAGGTACTTCGATGATAACTTCAGGTTGGATCTGAGGCTCCTCGAGTTTATCCTCTATTACGGCAGTAGTTTCTGCCACTTCTGATTGTAAAGGCAAATAGTAAAGGAAATATGCCATGGATGCCAAAATGATAATGATCAAGAAAACAAGACTAAGCAATAAAGGAGACTTACTCTTTTTCTTATTACTAAGTTTTTCTGATGATCCAAATTTGATGGTGGTTGGTACGGTACCCGATTCTGCCAAGCTTTCACTTTGTAATGGTCCTTTTTCTTTGATATTCTCAGGTTGGCCAGATACTTCATGATGCGGAGAATTCTTTAAAGGCTCCGCCTTCACAAAAGGAAAACCATAGTCCTTGTCTGCTGAATTGGGGTTATTTTCAGAATCCTTTTCCATTATTGATCTAAATCTATATACCTGTACAAACTAAATGAAATGGGTGAAATGCCTCACTGATTTTTGAACAAAAGGTACCATTCAAAGCAGCGGTAAATCTAAAATTTAATTGTTGCTCCCACAATGCCTTGGATGCCCCGGACTGGGTAATTCAAAAACCGTTGGTTGTTTCGGTTTAAAAGGTTATTGCCAATTACAAATGCGGATATCCTTTCTGTTATCTGATAATCTGCTTTCAATTGTAAATCCAAAATCGCAGGCAAAACCACCGAAAGGTCATTCTGCTGATTGAAGCCAACGATTCCTCCCATAAGATGGGCGTTGACATAAATGAGCCATTTGTCCGCGGGGATGAATTGATTGTGGATTTTAAACTCCCATTCGGGTCTTTGGTAAGCAGCGCCCAAGGTACTTAAAGTATAATGAAAATAATCAGCAGTCGCTGTCATTTTATACCATCCTTCGTATTCCCATCCCAACTTTACGGTATAATTCAGCACTCTTGTACTTTCATCGTAGAGCAAATTAAACCTCAAACTGTCCATGGCGCTGTTTGCAAAAAAGTGCATGTTTCTGTATTTGCCAACATTAAAACCTGCCTCGTAAGTCAGGCTTTCGAATAGTGTACCTTTGATACCTGCTCCTGTTTTGAAGTTTTGAGTGGTATTAAGCAATTGGGTACTCGGTCCCAAAAACTGGTTTTCCATCACAAAATCATAATAGGTTTTTCGCAATACATCTCCCTCAAAATTACCATAAACGCCGATTTCTTTGCTCAGCATATATTCTCCGCCCAATGCCGGAAAAATCTGAAAATCTGATTTTTTGTTTAACGTGACATCATTTTCAAACACAATATTTACACCGGCAGTGATTTTTAGGGATTCATCCTGATAACCCAAATTGGGTTTTATTTTAAAATAATTTCTATTGATATCCCCATAAAATTCATCTTTCGGACTGGTCAATGACAAATCGAAATCAATGGTACCGTTCAAATTATCGTTATACCAATAATCAGAATTGGCCTTGATTGAAATCTCATTTTCCGCTGCCTGAAAATTATCATCGAAAGCCCTGACACCCAACTTCAGATTGTAATTGACGCCATCCATTTTGTCGATGTCCTGTATCCCGCCAAAAAGCTGAACAGTATTCAGGATATTCTGAGTTGGCATGTAGTCCACCAGATTCAGGTTTGAAGGATCAAATCCAAAAAAGTTAAACTTATGCCTGTCATATTTGATACCTCCATAGAGCTGAAATACATCCATAAAATATGTTCCATCCAAGCCAAAATCTGTGAAACTCTCTGCGGAAGCTTCACCTCTTACCGGTCCTTTTGCAAAACTTTGGTGCCTGAATTTTGCTCCCAAATCATAGTTTTCATCTTTCCAGATATTGTATCGGCCTTCCAATAAAGGGGAACCATAATTTCCATACCCGACTCTTGCAAATCCGGGATATTGTTCTTCAGTTACTTTTGGGAAATTTTTCTGTGTGGCTTCTGCCTTGATCCCTATCGGTGGCAGTGTCAGAAAATATTGCCTGACATCATAATTAAAACTTGAGCTACTCTTTGTTGCAGGCAAAGCCAAAGCACGTTCAAATCTTCTCGGCTGCACAGGCAATGTCAACACCCTGTCTTTTCGGATGATAAATTCTTGGTCTTTGACTTCTCCTTTTTGAGCAAATGCCAATACGGGAACTATCATAAAGGAAATAAGACTTAAAACAGCAAATAAGAAAGCCTTTTGGACGGATCGTTTCATCTGATTTTCTTTCATACTATTTTATTTCTGCCAATTTTTTATTTGCCATGTCTTTAATTTCACTGTTATTGGAATTTTCAAGAATTGATTCCAAAGTTGCTTTTGCCTGGAATACTTCATTCAACTTCAGGTAATTGTCTGCCAATAGGATAAAACACCTACCGTACCAATAATCATAGGGATTGAAAGGTCCTGAGAAGTCAAAAATGGTATTGTTCGATTGCTCATAGCTCTGTTTTATTGATTGGCTTTCTGCCAATAAGTATAAGCCTTCTGCGCCTTCCACAGTTTTGTATTCATTGATCAATTCCATCAAGGTTTCATCTGCCTCGCTGTCCCTTTTTAAAGCCCTTTTTGATTTAGCTTTTAACAACGTCGCCCGTGGTACAGCATCCTGGGTTACGCTTCCCAACTGGATTACCTTGTCGGCGAAATATGCCGCAGAATCAAATTTCTGAGTCTGGTAATAAGCATTCATCAATCCTGAGAAAACTTCAAATTCCTCGATTTTATTCCTCGAATAGTTGATGGCTTCTCTGTAAAAGCTGATTGCCGGTCTGTAATTACTGTTTTCCATCTCAATGGCGGCAATTCTTGGGACCGCTTTTGATCTTTGGGTTGAAGTTTTGACTTTCTCGATCTGATATAAATATTCCAATGCCTGTTCCTTTCTTCCCAACTTAAAATGTGAATCAGCAATAAAGTAATTGGCCTCATCCCGATTTGCAGCTTGGGGATAGTTCTTGAGATATCCGGAAAAGCCATTGATGGCTTGGTCAAAAGAATTACTGAAATAAAGGTTTTTGGAAGCTTCGTATTCAAGGTTTTGAAGGCTTTTGTTATCAGGGTTTGCATTTTTATAAGTTCCCAGGTATTGGGAAAACTCACCCGATCTGCCCTGAAGTGCCAAAGCTTCCTGCAATCCAACAAGTGCTGATTCGGCATTGGAGGAGTTGGGATGACTTTGCAAAATCCGCTTATAGTCCTCTATCGTCTGGTCATAACTCTGAAGAGAAAAATTGGCCACTGCCCTTCCCTCAAGTGCAAAAGGCACAAACTGACTGTTTGGACGGCTGGTAATCAGCCTGGAAAATCCTTCACGGGCATCTGCATAGCGCGATTCTTCCATGTTTATCTGCGACTTTTGGTAAAGCGCGTCCTCAAAATACAAGCTGTTTGGATAGCCGGAAATCAATCTATCCAATTGATTGATGGCTTCCGAATTCCTGTTTTGAAAATTAAAAACCACACCCGAACGGAAATAGGCATAATCTACAGAAGAACCTCCCTCATTAATTGCTCTCTGGAAAGCAGACTGTGCTTCGGGAAATTTTTTCTGAACGAAATAAACATCCCCTAATCTCACCAATGCTTCATCATATTTATCAGGATCATCATTTTTGCCTCCCTTTTCGACATACTGTTTAAATTGGGATTCTGCTTTGGCATATTGCTGAATGTTGAAAAAGGTGTAACCCAAGCCATAATAAGATTTAAGCAAATAAGGATCGGTAGTTTTCGGCTTGAGACTTTGGAGCGTTTCGTATGATTTGATGGCTTGTGGGATTCTGTCGGTTGTTGCGTAATTTTCACCTTTCCAAAAATGGGCCTGAATTACCAAATCCCGGTCAATCGGGGAAGCCATTGATTTATCGAAATAGGTTGTTGCAAGGTCATGCTTTTTGTCCCTGTAATAGACAATCCCCTGATAAAAACTGATTTTCTGGTAGGCGGCTTTTATCCTTTCAGATTTCCTTGACATTTTTTCGATGTGCTCGATTGCCCGCAGGTAATTGTTGGTATTGATCAGTGCATCGGTCAGCAAAGTTTCAGCTTCTTTGGCATAAATTCCATTTGGATAATTTTCCAAATAGGCATCAAGCGCATTCACAGCTTCCTGAAAACTTCCTCTTTCCAGATTGACTTTGGCAAAGTTCACCAAAGCATCTTCTTTGATTTTTGGGTCGCTGTTGTTTTTATATGCTGCATTGAAACTAGTCGAAGCAAATTGTGGATTGTTCAACTTAAGATAGGCATGCCCTAGGTAATAACTGGAAACCTGTCCTATCTCGTCCTCGATGACGGCAGATACTTTGAAATAATCAGTTGCCCGCTGGAAGTTTCCTATCTCAAACTGTGCTACTCCTGCTTTATATACCTGAGACCGGTCCAAATCCCTTTTCCGGGCATTTACAAAAACATCGTAATTCTGGGCTGCGGCAGTGAAGTTTCTCTTTTCAAAATAAGCTTCTGCCAAAAAAAGATGGATTTCCTCTTTTCGGTCAAGGTTTGGTCTTGATTTCAAAACAGGTTCTGCATAAGCAATCAATTCATCGTAATATCCTTGCTGGTAGTAAATCCCTGCAAGCATGTAGGGAACTTTGGGTGCATAAAAATTTGCTTTTTCAGCCTCTTTAAAATCCTTGACTGCTTGGTCGTAATTCCCTGATTCTTTGGAAATAAACCCTGCATAATAATAGGAATCAGCGGAATATTCCCCTTTCTCTACTTTTACCTGATTGAAATAATTCAAGGCATTTTTAAAGTCTTTGAGCTGGAAAAAAGAATAACCCGTCTTGAAATAAATTTCAGATTTTTGAGAAGTCTTAGTGGCCGAAGTTTCGATTTTTTGAAATGCAGGAATAGCTTCCCGATAATTTTTTTTGTCAAAATAAAAACTGCCCAAGATAAATGCCGCTTCATTTTTCTTGGGATGGTTAGAATAAGTCCTGATAAAATGATTGACAAGATCTGCTGCTCCCGGATTATCTATTTTCAAAGCTGAAACAGCATGAAAAAAATCCGCCAAAACCTGTTGGTTTTGATCCAAATCGGATGCTTTCAATTCTTCGTATTCAAACCTTGAAGCAGAAAAAAGATGCTTATTGAACAATTCAAAATCATCATCCAATACTACCTGTTTTCCTGTTTGGTATAAACCCGTCTGCGAACTTACATTGTGGGTACTCCACAAAATCAAAAACAATATAAAACTTTTCCTCATGGGTGAATAATGCCTTTAATGCATGATTTTAAATACTAATTCTCTGAGAATCTCCTTTTCCTCCATCCCACTTGCATCGACTCCCTTAGAACGCAAATCCGCCTCTTTTATATATGCGAAGCAATCAATAACCTTGCCCAAGCGGTAATTATTTGCGGCAATCCTGTATTCTTTTAAATAATAAGGATGAACGCCGGTCATTCTTGCAAGTTCTGCATCGGCCGCTTGTTTGTTGAAATGGACTAGGGCAACTTTGCTGAAAAAGCCATAAACCAACGCAATAATAGGAATCAAGGGATGGTTTTTGGGATTCTGAGAAAAGTAATGAATGATTTTATTGGCCTTGACTACGTCTTTCACTCCCATAGCTTTGGTCAGTTCAAAGTTGTTGTACTCTTTGTTGATCCCAACATATTTTTGGATGTGGTCTTTGGTAATCTTTGTTTCACCTTGAAAGTTTAAAAACATTTTAGAAAGTTCGTTGGAAATCACCTCGAGGTTATTCCCGATGCTGTCCGCCAAAAAAAACGAAGTTGGATTATCGATGGAGTGGCCTTTACTTTTTACAAAACTTTCTATCCAAGCCGGCAAAACATTGTCCTTCATTTTTTCCGATTTGACAAAAATGGCACTTTTGTCTAGTTCCCTTGCAAGTCCTTTTCTTCCGTCGATACTTTTATATTTGTGGGCAAATACCAAAATGGTACTTGGCAGCGGATTCTTGATATAATTGATCAACATCTGATCAATTTCTTCTTTACCAAGCTGGGAAATATTCTGTGCTTCTTTGACAATGACAACCTGCCTGTCAGCCATCATTGGAAACCGCCTTGCATTATTTAAAATATCTGGTATAGTAACGTCTTTTCCGTACATGACCACTTGGTTGAAGCTTTTGTCATGAGGTTGCAGTGCATTTGCTTCGATGAAATCGGATATCTGGTCTATGAAAAAGGGTTCCTCTCCCTGCAAAAAATAGATAGGTGCATATTTCCCCGACTTGAGGTCTTTTAATACATCTTCTGCTTTGTTGGCCATGGTTTGAGTTTTCGGTTCAAATATATAAAGAAAACTTTTCAGAGAAAGAATAGCAATTGGCCACTTAGGTAATTTTAAACTTTATTACCCTCAATTTTGTATTCATTTCAAAATACTGTAAAAAAGACGTGGAAGAATTTCAATCAAGCGTATCCAATTTCAAAGTGGGAAAGTTCGAAGAAGCCCTAACTCAAATCAATTTTTGTATATCAAAGGATGACAATAATGATGAGTTTTATTTTTTTAGGGCAAGGGTCCATTCCCGTTTGGGAAACTTTGATTCGGCATTGAAGGATTTTGACAGACTGATTGGCTTTGATCCCTATAATCCCACTTATATCAATGACCGGGCTGTAGTGCTCCACTTGATGAAAAATAATGAGGAGGCCATGGCAGAATTTGAAAGGGCCATCAATCTCGATCCAAAAAATCCATACAGATTTGCAAGCCGGGCCTATTTTAGAGACAGGATTGGAGATTTGGCAGGTGCGATTGAAGACTACGAAAAAGCGATTGAATTAGATCCTGAGGATGCTGTTTCTTACAACAACAAGGGTATGGTGGAAGAAAAATTAGGATACCAAGAAAGATCAAAATCCAGCTTTTTTAAAGCAGATGATCTTATCGGATACAAACAAGATGAAATTTCAGAATCCAAAACTGATGAAAAAATAAAGGATCAAAAATCCACTGACAATCAATTTCTCCCCGACTCTAAAAAGCTTGATTTTGAGTATTATTTCAAAGTGATCAAAAATATACTTATCAATCCTTCCACCCGCCAAGAATTTGTCGGATTTTTAAAATCAAAGTTTGGCAGTTCGTCAAAATAGCATCCTATACTTTTTTGATGACCAGAAGAGGCTTATTGATAAAATAGGACATCTTTCTTGACAGGTTGTTTGAAAATATCTGTTCAAACCAAGTCTTCTTTTTGCTTAAAGTAATCAGAATATCCCCTTTAGATATGATCAGGTAATTTTCCAACCCCAGCCCTGGTTCATCCCGGTATGACTTGAGGACAAAATTCACTTTATCATATCTGATGAAAGGTCTTATCTCCTGTACCATTGTCATATGAAGCGACTTGTCAATATTCTTCATTTTGGTACTAACATGTACCACATCGATTTCACACTCCCAGAACCGGGCCAATTCCACTACTTTTTGTACGGCTAATTTATCTTCTTCTAAATAATCGGTGGCATAAACCAGTTTTTTTGGTGACTTAAAAAAGACTTTTCTTGGAATAACCATCACGTCCCTTTCAGATTTTTCTACCAACATGCTCGCTCTTGTACCAATGTAATTTTGCTTGAAATCATTGACACCCTCTGTTCCCATTATTATGAGATCGGCATTTTTTGCATCTGCATATTCCAAAATAGTATTGACAGTCTTTCCTTCAATGAACTCACTCTGGCAGGATTTTAGCCCATTGGGGATACTTTCCTGGCTGACAATTTTCACTAGGCTATCCAACTTTTTTTGAATAAATCCATATTGGTCACCTGCATGAAATTCATTTGAAGCAAGTTTTTGGTAATCTTCCTTATCAGGAACATGGAACAAAAATAAATCGGCCTTGTACATTTCTCCCAATTTGGAAGCGTATTCTATTGCATTTAGTGAACATTCGGAGAAATCTGTCGGGCAAATAATCTTAAAAGTATTGTCCATTTTGTTGATTTGTTAATATCCTAAAATTGGGTTTATTTGATTCATCAATGGTTTTTTGTTTTTTAGCCTTTTATAGTTTTCAATTATTTGTGGTATGGCTGAATTTGGATTGGTCACACTAGCTATATGTGGTGTAATGGTGATTTTGTCAGAATCCCAAAAAGGGTGATCCTTTGGAAGTGGTTCTTTCCTGAAAACATCCAAAAAAGCACCTGAAATAATGTCTTCATTGATTGCAGCCAATAAATCATCCTCAACCAAATGATTGCCTCGCGCCACATTGATTATGTACGTCCCCTTGTTACACTGACGGAAAAAATCCAGGTTGAGTATATTTTCAGTACTGGGAGTCAAAGGAAGCATGCAGATAATTAAATTCACTTTTTTAAGAAACTGCGGAAGTTCATGTCCGTGAAAATAAGGATAGGCAGTTTCCTCCTTTGGGTTGTTACCATAGCCAAAGACCGAAAACCCTAAAATCTTCAATTTTTCAATGACATCATTTCCCAAAGCCCCTACTCCCATCACGCCGACTTTGGTCTCAAGTTCGGGATTGCTCATATCCCAAACTTTCTTTTTTTGGTTGGCTTGATACCTATTAAGTTGCCTTTGGTAGTTTAGCGTAGCCATAACCACATAGTTGGTCATCGGAACAGTAAGTCCCGGATCAATGATTCTGGTGATTGGGATATCAAGCGGTATTTCAACGTCACTCAGAATATGATCCACCCCGGCCCCCATGGAGCAAATAATCTTAAGATTGGGAAATTCCTTGAGAACACCTTTTGGGTGCTGCCATAAAATGGCAAGTTCTACAGATTCTTTGTCTCTGATTTCCGGAAAAACTTGAATATCAATATCAGGATCTGCTTTTTTAAAAGCTTTTACCCAAGAACTAACATCCCTTCCAGGTGAAATAATGGCTATACTCATTGGTATTTCTAAAATTAAAATCCGATTCCAATTTGCCTTTCTATTCAAATATTTAAAAAAACAATTCTTTGAGCGGTACAATAGGCCCTATATTCAAAATCAATGATTCGCGTATATTCATAATGGCCTTAAATTCTACTGATTGGATAAATTAGTATCTTTACGATTATCATTTCTAATTCAACTAAATTAATATACAAAAGAATGAAAAGCAAATCCATTTTATTGCAATTTATAATAATTGCAACTTTTACGACCTATGCGATGGGCCAGCAAATACAAATGCCACAAGCTAGTCCTACTGCCACCATCAGCCAAAAAATAGGACTTACCGATGTTAACATTGAATATAGTCGTCCAAGTACCAAAGGAAGGAAAATATTCGGAGAATTAGTTCCATTTGGAGAAGTATGGAGAACAGGTGCAAATGCAGCAACAATCATCAATTTTAAAAATGAAGCAAAAGTGGAAGGAAATCTTGTTCCTGCCGGTTCTTATGCTCTTTATTCCATTCCGGGCAAAACTGAATGGACCATCATCCTTTCCAAAAACACCAAACTTTGGGGCGCCGTGGGATATGATACGAAGGATGACCTTGTGAGATTCAAAGTAAAGCCAAGCAAAACAGCTCAGAAGTATGAAACCATGGAAATCAATTTCATTGACATGACAGACACAGGCGCTACTATCTCATTGATATGGGAAAATACGAAAATCAAATTCAGGATTGAGACTGAAGTTGACAGCATCGTCATGGCAGAAATCAAGGCATTGGTGATTGATAAGGAGGCTGAAAACCCGGGCTTATTATATCAGGCAGCCAATTATTACTTCACCAACAACAAAGACATGAATCAGGCCTATGACTGGATTACAAAATCTGTAAGCGAAGACCCAAAATACTGGACCATGCACCTGAAAGCTAAAATCGAACTGGATCTTGGCAAAAAGAAAGAAGCAATCGACAGTGCTTCAAAGTCATTGGAAATGGCGAATGAAGCCAAGAATTTTGATTATGTTGGATTAAATGAAAGATTGATCAAGTCAATCAAATAAATTCGAAATTACATTTCAAATCCTTGTTAATGAAAAGTGGTCCGGAAAAGATCACTTTTTTTTTGCGTAAATTTTGTTATAAAATTTACAGAGAATTATTACTCAAAAACACGAATAAAGATTTTGGTCTTTATTCAAGCAACACAATTAATAAAAGGAAAAATTGGTCTCAATCCATTTCAATCGGTTTCCTTTCAAAGTAATAGATAGCCCAAAAGTATTTTATTCAATAAAAGGGTTTATTTTTTAATAATATTCTAATTTTGAGCTTAGATCATAAAAAAATCCACAGCAATAATGCCCAACAACAAGAAATTCATCATTGATTTTGACAGCACATTTACACAAGTTGAAGCATTGGACGTATTGGGGGAAATCAGTCTGAAAAATGATCCCAAACGGGCTGAAAAAATACAGTCAATCAAAGACATTACTGATCTCGGCATGGAAGGCAGTCTCAATTTCCGCGAAAGCCTCGAAAGGAGATTGGATATTCTTGAAGCTACCAAGCCACAGATTTCTGAGTTGATCACCGAATTGAAAACAAAAGTTTCCAAATCCTTTCAGCGGAACAAAGAATTTTTTGAAGAAAATGCGGACAACATCATCATCATTTCCAACGGTTTCAAGGATTTTATTACCCCGATAGTCGGAGAATATGGAATCAAATCCGAAAATGTATTTGCCAACGAATTCATTTATGATGAATCCGGCAAAATCATAGACTTCAATAGGGATAATGTCCTTTCCAAAAACGGCGGCAAATCCGAAACCATCAAAGGTCTTAACCTTGAAGGCGATATATATGTCATCGGTGACGGCTATACAGATTATGAGATCAAAGAGTCGGGTCTTGCCAATAAATTTTATGCCTTTACAGAAAATGTCGATCGCCCAAAAGTGACTTCCAAAGCTGACCACATAGCTCCAAGTTTAGATGAAATCCTATATTTGAATAAAATGAATAAAAAATTCTCCTACCCAAAAAGCCGAATAAATGTACTCCTTCTCGAAAATGTCCATCCGATTGGTGTGGAATTGATGAAGCAGGAAGGCTATAACGTGGAAGTCATCAGCTCCGCTCTGAGCGAAGATGAACTTGCCGAAAAAATCAAAAACGTCAGCATCCTTGGCATCCGCTCCAAGACTAATGTCACCAAAAAAGTTTTGGAGAATGCCAACAGGTTGATATCCATCGGAGCATTTTGTATAGGAACCAATCAGATCGATCTGGAAACCTGTACTGAAAAAGGCATAGCAGTATTTAATGCACCATTTTCCAATACGCGCTCTGTCGTAGAAATGGCCATTGCCGAAATCATATTTCTCATGCGTGGATTCCATGACAAAAGCCATGGCATGCACAAAGGCATCTGGGACAAATCTGCAAGCGGAAGTTTTGAAATTAGAGGCAAAAAATTGGGAATTATAGGCTATGGCAACATCGGTGCCCAGCTTTCTGTATTGGCAGAAAACATGGGAATGGATGTGTATTACTATGATGTAGTTGAAAAACTGGCACTAGGAAATGCCACTAAGATTGATTCTTTGGATGAATTACTCAAAACTTGTGAGGTGATTACCCTTCACGTAGATGGCCGCAAAGACAACAAATGCCTAATTGACAAATCCAAAATCGATTTGATGAAAAAAGGATCTTACCTCGTCAATCTCAGTCGCGGACATGTGGTCGATATTCCTGCTTTGAAAGAAGCTTTGGAATCAGGTCATATCGCAGGTTCTGCAGTGGACGTATTTCCTCACGAGCCAAAAAACAATGACGAGCCATTCACTTCCGAACTGATCGGGATGAAAAATACCATCCTGACCCCGCATATCGGCGGATCTACTTTGGAAGCTCAGCAAAACATTGCAAGGTTTGTTCCCGGCAAAATCATGGAATACATCAATACAGGCAATACTTACAACTCGGTAAACTTCCCCAATATCCAGTTGCCTTTCCTGAGAGAAGCACACAGGTTGATCCACATCCATCAAAACGAACCCGGTGTATTGGCAAAAATCAATCAGATCCTTGCGAGCTATAACATCAACATTGTAGGTCAATACCTGAAAACAAACGAAAAAATAGGATATGTGATTTCCGATATCAACAAGGCTTATTCTCCGGAAATGATCGGGGCGATGAAAGAAATCCCAGGTACAATCAGGTTTAGGGTATTATATTGAAATAAATAAAAATATTGTGGAGATAATGGAAATAAAAAAAGCAGAGAGAAATCGCTGCTTTTTTTGTTTATCAAAGTTTATTTGTGAATTACTTATGGTTCTATAAATCTCATCTCATTTCGATTTAAAATGGAAATCACCGGATAAGTCGTTTGTCCAAGTCTAATGGATTTATTTTGTATGTGACAAGAGAAAACCCGTCAGATAGCGGGTTGATTACAAAATTCAAGGAAGTTTGATCCACCACAGATGGCACTCCAAAACAAAGTATCCCGGATTGCAGCAAATTAGTTCCGTATTCTTGAGAGGCACGTATAGGAGGAATCTGATTCCAACCATTAGGCAATTCTACAAGCTTAGGAATAAAAACCCTATCCAAAGGAACATCAATCTCCATCAGCGAATACAGTACATACCGTTCGGAAGAAAACAATTCGGGGTCTATTGTCAATCGCTCAAGCAATGAAGAAGAGACCGAGGCACTCCCGTACAAAGTAGGATTTCCAGGGAGATTCCACCTTCCGCCATAAAGCTTTGCCCCCTCCCCACTTGCATCACTGTACTTGGTCAAGGCAATTCTGTACACCTTCATCTCAGGCTAAACTGCAATCCCATGCTGTAAACGCATTATTTCTGACTTGAGGAGATCAAGGCCTTCTGAAACATCGATTAGCTCAATAGGCTTGATATTTCCAATTGAAAAAAGAGGACGATCCATCCATCTCCTAAATCCTTCCTTTCCAAAATAGTTATTTCCTAAAGCATACAATTCGGCCAATTCATACATTTTCTCAGATTGCACCGTATCAAAAATCTCTTTTCTTTGAAGGGTTTTTGCCGAAACCCCCAATGCCGCAGCCAAAGTATTATTATCCAAACCCGATACTTCCTTGAGGCTTTCAAAGGAATTTTTCTCCAGTCCATTTCGGAAGGTCTCAACGCGACTCAATGGCTCGTCCAAATGACTGGCATTCACATTTAGGATGTCGCAAACAGATAAAGCAGCTTTTCTATATGTGGCAACTTCGGGTTCGCTTACTCGTGAGGGCTTTCTAGACATCGTAATAAAGGGAAATTTGTCCCCTAATATAACGTAATTTGTCCG
>JBBRFK010000011.1:0-30261 GCA_038224435.1 Cytophagales bacterium
GATTTTACTTTTGCCTTGGGCACGCCCGGCATGAGTCTGATAAAATCAATCACAAACTCTGAATTGGAATGTGCTATCATGGCAAGGTTGCTATAGATACCTTCTGCAATTTCTTCCGAAAGTTCGACATTGATCTGTTGATTAGGAATGACTTTTTTCAAAGGAAATCATGATTTTATCCTTTTGATTATTGAGGGTTTGGTTAAAAAAATTAAAATTAACTTGGATATATAGTTGGTTAAAATTAGATTACGAAAGGTTTAAATTTACAAACTATGAAAAATCTTTTTTTAATAGCGCTCATTATCTCCATTTCCTCTTTAAAGGCTTTTTCTCAAATTTTAGAACAATGCGAAGTAATACTTACCGAGAAAACTGAAGATAGGTCAAGGCCTTATTTAGGCAACAATAAATTCCTATTGGAAGTGTTGGCTGAACATCAGATTTTTTTACTAAAAGACTATATTGAAAAATTAGATGAAAAAGGCAGGTATAATGGAATGGATCTGAAATTGGAAGACCTTCGGAACCCTACTGAAAGTGGAAAACAACCCTCAAATGAAAATGACAGGGTACTATTCAAAGGCCCTATCACTTATTACATGCCTGTGGTAATATACAATCATGCAAATTCTTCCGGACAAACGGCGTTTTCTAATCAGGAAATTTATAATTATTTCGGAGAAAACTTTCGGAGATATAGAGAAAATTCAGGATCAATTGAATTTTTCATAAACAAATTTTTGTCATTCCAAATTCCCCTCATTATAATCATTCCGGAAACAATTCTTCATTATTTACTTCCCATTTTGATGGGAATGCTATGAATGTTCATCTTGTCAATGATGCTCCTTCCTCTGGTGCTGCCAATAAGCCGGGTAGGCGGCTTTATATCAGCAAAGTCAAATCACCTGACGCACTATGGAATACTCTTGCCCATGAGTTTGGCCATAATTTTAACCTTCACCATACACATCGAGGAAGTTGCATTAGTTCTGAGAACAACGAAGACTGTGGGAATTGTGAACAAGAACCGGTAAGTCGGACTATGAGTCAACCAATTACTTGTGGCAATTTTAATAATAGTAGAAAATGTGAAGTAAATGCTGATGGGTTTTGCGATACTCCGGGAGAACCTAATATGAATCAATATGCAAACTTTAATGTAGTTGATACTCTTTCATGTTCAATTAAAACAATTCCTTCTAATTTTTCTGACAATTGGGGAGTTACCTGGCAACCAGATGTTAAAAATATCATGTCCTATTCTTGGAGGCGCTGCCGAACAAAATTTAGCTATAGTCAGGTTGCTGCAATGTATTATGAGATTCAATCAAATTCTAAATTCTCGTTTAAATCAACCCAAGCATCCGGAAATATTTCCGGTCCCACCCTTTTGTGTCCTAATCAAACCTATACATTTACAGCTCCAAATCAACTAGGTGCACCTTATTTTCTATGGCAGATTCCTTCAGGGTGGAACATAGCCGGGCAAGGGAATCAAACCGTTCAAATAACAGTCCCTTCTTGGTCACCCGGTGACCATTATATTTATGTGAACTCATTTTCCAATATGTATCCCGGGAGTTCCGTTGCACCATTAAAAATAACTTTTAATAATTCTCAATTCACGATTACAGGCCCAAATGAAATTGCCAATGATGGTGTTTGCAGATCTTTTTATACTACAAATATTGCTGGATTGACCTACAATTGGACAACTTCAGCCCCAAACGGTTCAGGTATAACCATTTGCGGAGGTCAAGGCACTTCCAGTATCTCAGTAAAAGCTTCAGGAAGTGCACCCTCTTTTTATCTGAATGTATCTACTTCGGGGGTGTGCGGTATTCCGGCAAATGGCAGCAAATACATTACTGTAAATACAGGGGGAGGGGGAGGACCCATAGCCAGAATTTTGGAAGAAGATATTTTTTTCTACCCAAATCCATCAAGCAAATTCTTATATGTTAAGGATAAAAATCGTGCTGATTTCAAGATTGAAAATGTATATTTTATTAATATTAAAACAGGTATTCCTGATTTGATAATCGATTGTGTTGAAGCTGCGGAACAAATAGATATTTCAAAAATACGGCCAGGTGTATACCTTATTCAATATGATGTTGAAGGAAAAGTGAAGACCTATAAAATTATAAAACAATGAAAATCATGAATTTACCAAAGATTATATTTGTCTTGATCATTATAATTGCTTTCTCTAATTGTACTGATTCTGGTGGAGAACCCCCAGTTTGGTCAAATTATTATATTTTAGTGGATGAAAATGGATTAGATTTTTTTGATAACAATCCTGACTATGATTTAAGTAAATTAAGGGTGTGTTTTGATTTCCCCGGAAATTGTACTGAGCTATTAGCTCGTGAAGACCTTAAATCGATGTACACTTTTTTTAATTCAAGTTATGTTTTCGAATTCCCTGTATTCTATAAGAATCCCAATATAATTGATTTTGGAAACGGTGACATTGATACGATTTCTTGGCAATGGTCACCAGTTCGGACGGATTATGAAAATGCCTATCATAAACTAAATTCCTACAGCCATATCTACAATGGGGAAATCGTGGAAAAATGGGAATTCCAAAATAGACAGGAAGTAAACGATTGGATAAATGGAAATATTTCTGTTTTCAAAAATAGCATTGAAGAATTTGAAAAAATGAGGGTAGTAAAAATAGTGAAGAAAAGGAACTCGGTTGAATCAGACTGATGCTCTACCCATTAGAAATTTAGGGTATTATTTAGGGACAAAAATTGGGAAGGCAAATTCAAGCCTCCCCAAAGTTTCCCCCAAAGTTTAATGGAAAACTGGGGCCTTCCATACCACCTTCAATTTTCCCAAAAGCCTGTTCGTATTTATTGATGTTATCTTTCAAGGCAGCCAAAAGTCTCTTTGCATGATCAGGGGTCATAATGATCCGTGATTTTACTTTTGCCTTTGGCACTCCCGGCATCAGCCTGATAAAATCAATCACAAATTCAGAATTGGAATGGGCAATCATGGCAAGGTTGCTATAGATACCCTCTGCGACTTCTTCTGAAAGCTCAACATTGATCTGCTGATCCATTATTGGTTTTTGTCCTTTTCCGTCTTCCATTTTGATATAGTTTGATGAAAAAAGGCCTGTATCAAATACAGGCCTTTAGTTTTATGTAATTTGAATTTTACTTGATAGCCTCACGGGATTTGTTGGAAGACCTTTCCTTTTCAGCGGAAAGTCTGTCGTAATCATCCTGTGAACCGACAATGATTTCAGCGAAACCTCTTTGTCCTGTTCCTGCAGGGATCAAGTGACCTACGATTACGTTTTCTTTCAATCCCAACAATTCATCACGCTTGCCTCTGATGGCAGCCTCACTCAACACCTTGGTCGTTTCCTGGAAGGAAGCAGCCGAGATAAAGCTTTCGGTTCCCAATGAAGCGGCGGTGATGCCTTGTAATGTAGGTTGAGAAACTGCTGTTTCGGCATCCCTCACTTGTACCAGTTTCAGATCCTTACGCTTCAAGCTAGAGTTTTCATCTCTCAGCCTTCTTGAAGTGATGATCATACCTGGTTTCAAGGTGGAAGAATCTCCGGCTTCCATGACTACTTTCTTGTCAAGGATATTGTCGTTTTCTTCTCTGAATGCCCACTTATCTACAATCTGGTTTTGCAAGAATCCAGTATCACCTGCATCAAGGATTTCAACTTTTTGCATCATCTGACTTACGATCACCTCGATGTGCTTGTCATTGATTTTTACACCTTGAAGTCGGTAAACTTCCTGGATCTCATTTACCAAATATTCCTGAACTGCTGTAGGTCCTTTAATAGAAAGGATATCACTTGGAGTGATAGCCCCATCTGACAAAGCTTCGCCGGCACGGATAAAGTCATTTTCCTGAACAAGGATATGCTTCGAAAGAGAAACCATATATCTTTTCTTCACACCATCTTTTGATTCAATGAAGATTTCCCGGTTACCTCTTTTGACCCCACCATAAGTTACAACACCGTCAATTTCAGAAACAACAGCGGGGTTAGAAGGATTTCTCGCCTCAAACAATTCCGTTACTCTTGGAAGACCTCCTGTGATATCGCGGGTTTTACCAACGGATCTTGGGATTTTAACCAGAATCTGACCTGATTTGATCATTTCACCGGCCTCTACTGCCATGTGGGCACCAACAGGGATATTGTATGATTTACTTTCGTCCGAACCATAGTTTACAACTACAGCAGGGTTTTTGGTTTTATCTTTTGTATCAATGATAACTTTCTCTCTATATCCGGTCTGGTCATCAGCAACTTCTTTGAAAGTAATACCCTCTATGATAGAGTCGAATTCGATTTCCCCGTCAAATTCAGAAAGGATGACGGCATTATATGGATCCCACTTACAAAGTGCGTCACCTTTAACGATTTTTTGCCCATCCTTCACGTTCAAGGTTGCACCATAAGGCACGTGGTTTGAAACCAAGGTTTTTCCGGTTTTAGCATCATTGATTTTGATCTCTCCAGACCTGCCCATTACCATGGAGACAGGCTCACCGTCTTTGGTGGTGGTATCAATCCATCTCAATTCCTCATCAAATTCTACGATACCTTCAAACTTCGCTGTAATACTCGCCTCAACTGAGATGTTGGAAGCAGTACCACCTACGTGGAAAGTTCTCAAAGTCAGCTGGGTACCAGGCTCTCCGATGGACTGGGCGGCAATTACACCGACAGACTCACCGTTTTGTACCATTCTACCGGTAGCGAGGTTACGTCCGTAGCACTTAGCACAGACACCTCTTCTAGTTTCGCAGGTAAGTACGGACCTGATTTCAACTTCCTCGATCGTAGATTCATCTACTTTCCTCGCAATCTCTTCAGTAATTTCAATCCCGGCAGGAACGATAAGCTCCTCAGAAATGGCATCATATACATCATGTACAGAAACCCTTCCCAATATCCTTTCAGAAAGTGGCTCAACGATTTCGTCATTGTCTTTCAAGGCCTGTACAACAAGACCTCTCAAAGTTCCACAATCCTCTTCGGAGATAATCATATCCTGAGCCACGTCAACCAGTCTTCTTGTCAGATAACCGGCATCGGCTGTTTTCAATGCAGTATCTGCAAGACCTTTACGTGCACCGTGAGTAGAGATGAAGTATTCCAATACATCAAGTCCTTCTTTGAAGTTGGATAGAATTGGGTTTTCGATGATTTCACCGACAGACCCCTGAAGGTTTTTCTGTGGTTTTGCCATCAGACCTCTCATACCACCCAACTGACGGATCTGCTCTCTAGAACCTCTGGCTCCTGAGTGCATCATCATATAGATGGCATTGAATCCCTGCTTGTCCTCTTCCATCTGCTTCATCAGGATGTTAGTAAGGAAGGAGTTCGTTCTGGTCCAGATATCAATTACCTGGTTATATCTTTCGTTATCTGTGATCAAACCCATCAGGTAATTATTCCAAACCTGATCCACTTCATCTTTTGCTTTCGCAATCAACGGATCTTTTTCAACGGGGATAATAACATCATTCAATCCCATAGACAATCCACCGGCATAAGCCATTTGGAATCCAAGGTGCTTGATGTCATCAAGGAATTGCGCTGTTCTTGAAACACCGCAAATCTTCACAACTTCCGAAATGATCTGCTGAAGTTTTTTCTTGGTCAACAATTCATTGACAAATCCTACCACCTCAGGTACAAATTGATTGAAAATCAATCTACCTGCTACAGTTTCAATGATTTTTTCAACCAATTGGCCATTTTCATCTCTTACATGCACTTTACATTTGATAAATGCATGTTGGGAAATTTTGCCCTCATTCAATGCAATGATGACTTCTTCCTCTCCATAGAAAGTCATTCCTTCTCCAAGGACAATTTCTTCAGGAGTTGATCTCTTTCCTTTGGTCACATAATACAATCCAAGAACCATGTCTTGGGAAGGAACCGTAATCGGTGCCCCATTGGCAGGGTTTAGGATGTTATGTGAAGAAAGCATTAAAGTAGAGGCTTCCAATATGGCCTCATGTCCAAGTGGTACGTGGACAGCCATCTGGTCACCGTCAAAATCGGCGTTAAATGCTGTACAAACCAATGGGTGAAGCTGGATTGCTTTTCCTTCGATCAATTTTGGTTGGAATGCCTGAATACCTAATCTGTGCAAAGTTGGGGCACGGTTCAGCAATACGGGGTGTCCTTTCAATACGTTTTCAAGAATATCCCAAACTACAGGGTCTTTTCTGTCAACAATTTTCTTGGCAGATTTTACTGTCTTTACAATACCTCTTTCGATCAGTTTCCTGATGATAAATGGTTTGAAAAGCTCAGCAGCCATATTTTTTGGAAGACCGCACTCGTGTAGTTTCAATTCAGGTCCAACGACGATTACCGAACGGCCTGAATAATCCACCCTTTTACCGAGCAAGTTTTGACGGAAACGGCCTTGCTTGCCTTTCAACATGTCTGAAAGAGATTTCAAAGCACGGTTACCGTCCGATCTTACTGCGTTTACTTTTCTTGAATTGTCAAATAAGGAATCAACAGCTTCCTGAAGCATCCTTTTTTCATTCCTCAAAATGACTTCAGGGGCTTTGATATCGATCAATCTCTTAAGACGGTTGTTTCTGATGATCACCCTTCTGTAAAGGTCATTCAAATCAGAGGTAGCAAACCTACCCCCATCCAAAGGAACCAAAGGTCTCAATTCCGGTGGAATGACAGGAACCATTCTTACCACCATCCACTCTGGGCGGTTTTCGATTCGGGTTCTTGCTTCTCTGAAAGCTTCAACAACTTTAAGCCTTTTCAACGCCTCAGCTTTTCTTTGCTGTGAAGTATCAGTTGCTGCCTGATGTCTCAAGCTGTAGGACAGGTCATCCAAATCCAATCTGGACAAAAGCATTTCGATTGCTTCTGCACCCATTTTGGCAATAAATTTATTTGGATCATCATCATCGAGCATCTGGTTTTCTTTTGGAAGCTTGTCCATGATGTCCAGATACTCGTCTTCAGTCAAAAAGTCAAGATATTGCACACCATCTTCTGCCTTAATCCCAGCTTGAACGACTGCATATCTTTCATAATAGACAATTTGATCTAATTTTTTGGTTGGAAGACCCAATAGGTACCCTATTTTGTTTGGAAGGGATTTGAAGTACCAGATATGAGCAACGGGAACCACCAATTCGATGTGTCCCATTCTCTCTCTTCTTACTTTCTTTTCAGTAACTTCAACACCACATCTGTCACAGATGATACCTTTATATCTTATGCGCTTATATTTTCCACAATGACATTCCCAGTCTTTTACAGGACCGAAAATCCTCTCGCAGAACAAACCTCCCATTTCTGGTTTGTAAGTTCTGTAGTTGATTGTTTCGGGCTGCGTTACTTCACCATGTGAACTATCCAGAATGGATTCTGGAGAGGCCAAACTAATAGTGACTCTGGAAAAGTCGTTATTTAGTTTTTTGTTTTTTCTGAACGCCATAATTGTCGAAGAGTATGTGAAGGGCCTTTCGGCCCATTGAAATTTTATTAATCAAGGGTAATTTCTAGTGCAAGACCTCTCAGCTCATGAACCAATACGTTGAAGGATTCAGGGATATTTGGCTTAGGAAGGTTTTCACCTTTTACTATTGCCTCATATGCCTTGGCTCTACCCACTACGTCATCAGATTTCACAGTCAAGATTTCCTGCAACACATGTGATGCACCAAATGCCTCAAGTGCCCAAACTTCCATTTCCCCGAAACGCTGACCACCGAATTGGGCTTTACCACCCAATGGCTGCTGCGTGATCAAAGAATATGGACCGATAGACCTTGCGTGCATCTTGTCATCCACCAAGTGGCCTAACTTCAACATGTAAGTCACCCCTACAGTCACCGGCTGATCAAATCTCTTACCTGAAAGACCATCGTAAAGATAAGTCCTGCCATAAGAAGGTAGATTTGCCAGATCCAGTTCATGGGACACTTCTTCCATTGTGGCACCGTCAAAGATTGGAGTAGAATATTTCTTTCCAAGCTTCATACCTGCCCAAGCCAGAACGGTCTCGTAAATCTGACCGATGTTCATCCTCGAAGGTACGCCAAGTGGATTGAGTACGATATCCATCGGAGAACCATCTTCCAAGAAAGGCATATCTTCCTCTCTTACGATTCTGGCCACAATACCTTTGTTACCGTGACGTCCTGCCATCTTATCTCCTACTTTCAGTTTACGCTTTTTGGCAACATAAACTTTTGCAAGCTGTACGATACCTGCAGGAAGTTCATCACCAACTTCGTGGGTAAATTTATCTCTCTTAAACCTGCCTGAAATTTCATTTCTGGAATTCACATAGTTCTTAACCAATTTTTGGACAAGGACATTTGTGTGAGCGTCTTCAGTCCAGTCATCCAATATGATATCCGAAATCAAGTTAGCCTCTTCAGGAACATTGTAATTTGACTCGTCTCTGTAAGGGTTTTTTGAAGGGAAAAGATTTTGCTCAATATTTTTCAAGTTGATCTTAACCCCTTTACTGATAATCTCATCGCCGAATTTATGTCTGACACCTTGTGAGGTTTTCCCGTCCAGAAGTGTGACCAATTTGTTGATCATCCTTGCACGGATTCCAAGAAGGTCTTTCGCATATTTACCTTTCAGTTTTTCAACCTCAGCCTTTGATTTCAATCTAAGATCTTTGTCTTTCTTAGGTCTTGAGAAGAGTTTGGTTTCGATCACCACGCCATTCAATGATGGAGAAGCTTTCAAAGAGGCGTCTTTTACGTCACCCGCTTTGTCACCGAAGATTGCTCTCAACAGTTTTTCCTCAGGGGTTGGATCTGTTTCACCTTTTGGAGTGATTTTTCCAATGATGATATCTCCTTCTTTCACCTCAGCGCCAACTCTAATAATACCATTTTCGTCAAGGTTTTTAACGGCCTCTTCAGAAACGTTTGGAATCTCAGAAGTCAATTCTTCTTCACCCCTTTTGGTATCTCTTACTTCAAGTTGGAATTCCTCAATGTGGATCGAAGTGAACACATCTTCTCTTACTACCCTTTCAGAGATTACGATCGCATCCTCAAAGTTATATCCTTGCCAAGGCATGTAAGCGACCATTAGGTTTTTACCCAGGGCCAACTCACCATTGTTGGTAGAATAACCTTCAACAAGGACCTGACCTTTGATTACTTTCTCCCCTTTTAATACCAAAGGGGTAAGGTTAATGGTAGTATCCTGATTGGTTCTTCTGAATTTCACCAACTCATATGTCTTGTACTCGTCACTGAAATTGACCAAAAGGTCATCCTCAGTCAAGTCGTACTTCAGGGTGATTTTGCTTGCATCTACATATTCTACAATGCCGTTAGCTTCAGCCAATACCAAAGATCTAGAATCTGTAGCGGCTTTAGCTTCCAAACCGGTGCCGACAATCGGTGCCTCAGGCTTCAATAACGGTACAGCTTGACGCTGCATGTTGGATCCCATCAAAGCACGGTTAGCATCATCATGCTCCAAGAAAGGAATAAGCGATGCCGCCACGGATACAATCTGATTGGGAGCAACATCCATGTAACTGATTTCCTTAGGTTCTAGAACCGGGAAATCACCTTCAAATCTTGCTTTTACTTTTTCGTTGATAAAGATTCCATTGGCATCCAATGGTGCATTTGCCTGTGCGATGTTGTTATCATCCTCTTCCTCTGCGGTCAAGAAAACAATATCATTGGCATTCATGCTGACTTTCCCCTCTTTCACTTTTCTATAAGGAGTTTCCAAGAAACCCATAGAGTTCACTTTAGCGTGGACACAAAGAGAAGAAATCAATCCAATGTTTGGACCTTCGGGAGTCTCGATGGTACACAAACGACCATAGTGCGTATAGTGAACATCACGAACTTCAAATCCTGCTCTTTCTCTTGATAGACCGCCGGGACCCAGTGCTGATAACCTCCTCTTATGAGTAAGCTCCGCAAGTGGATTGGTCTGGTCCATAAACTGAGAAAGTTGATTGGTACCAAAGAACGAGTTGATCACAGAAGAAAGTGTACGGGCATTGATCAAATCAACAGGTTTGAAATCTTCGTTGTCACGAACGTTCATTCTTTCTCGGATTGTTCTTGCCATACGCGCAAGACCAACTCCGAATTGACTGTACAACTGCTCGCCTACTGTACGTACCCTTCTATTGCTCAAGTGGTCAATATCATCGACAACCGCTTTGGAATTGATCAATCCGATCAAATACTTCACAATGCTGATGATGTCCTCAGTCGTCAAAACAATTTTTCCGGGATCAATTTGTAGCCCTAATTTTTTATTGATCCTATATCTACCAACTTCTCCAAGGTCATATCTTTTGTCAGAGAAGAAAAGTCCATGAATTACCTCACGGGCAGTGGCCTCATCAGGTGCTTCGGTATTTCTTAATTGACGATATATAACTTCAACTGCCTCTTTTTCAGAGTTAGAATTATCTTTTTGAAGGGTATTATAAATAATGGAAAAGTCCGCTACGTTCACATCTTCCCTGTGAAGAATGATGGATTTGGCTCCTGATTCCAAAATCAATGATATATCTTCATCTGTCAGAATGGAATCCCTTTCCAACAAAACTTCATTTCTATCTATCGAAACTACTTCACCTGTATCCTCATCGACAAAATCTTCCACCCAAGTGCGCAATACCCTTGCAGCAAGCTTTCTTCCTGAGACCTTTTTAAGGTTGTTTTTTGTAGCATCAACTTCTTCGGAAAGACCGAACAAATCAAGGATTTCCTTATCTGACCCAAAACCTATGGCCCTTAACAAAGTCGTAACAGGAAATTTTTTCTTCCGGTCAATATAGGCATACATGACATTGTTGATGTCAGTAGCAAATTCAATCCAGCTACCTTTAAAAGGAATAATCCTAGCGGAATACAGCTTGGTACCGTTTGTATGTTTACTTTGAGCAAAGAATACACCTGGAGATCTATGAAGCTGGGACACAATTACCCTTTCAGCTCCGTTGATTACGAATGAACCTTTTTCGGTCATGTAGGGAAGGTTTCCTAAGAAAACTTCTTGCTCGATAGTTTCGAAATCCTCATTGTCTTCGTCATGACAAAGAAGACGCAATTTTGCTTTAAGTGGAACAGAGTAGGTAAGTCCACGGTCGATACATTCCTCAACACTGTATTTTGGAGGATCAACTGCGTAGTCAATAAATTCAAGGGTAAAATTTTCCCGGGAATCCGAAATTGGGAAATTCTCAGAAAATACCTTGAACAGACCATCTTGTCTTCTTCTTTCAGCAGGAGTATCCAATTGGAAAAAGTCTTTGAAAGATTGTAATTGGATATCTAAGAAATCCGGATAGTCTTTGACTATCTTAATAGATGAGAAACTTTTCCTTACGGTTTGATTCTGGATAGCCAAGGCAGTATAAGTTTTAGTGATAATGAATAACTAAATGCGACAATTTTCTCTTAGAATAGTACAATTTATTACCTGTGCACAAACAGGAAAAGACCTGACTATGCAGTCAGGTCCTAATTCATAACCTTTACCTTGTAGGAAAGGTTATTCAAATTACTTAATTTCTACTTCAGCACCTGCTTCTTCAAGAGACTTTTTCAATGCGTCTGCCTCGTCTTTAGCGATCCCTTCTTTCACAGCTTTTGGGGCTGAGTCAACCAATTCCTTTGCTTCTTTCAAGCCAAGACCGGTCAATTCTTTCACTAGCTTCACAACAGCCAATTTCTGACCGCCAGCTGCTTTCAAGATTACATCAAAAGAAGTCTTTTCTTCTACTTCAGCAGCACCGGCACCGGCACCACCTGCAGAAGAAGCAACAGCAACAGCAGCAGCTGCAGGCTCGATGCCATATTCGTCCTTCAATATATCAGCCAATTCTTTTACTTCTTTTACAGTCAAGTTTACTAACTGATCAGCAAGTTGTTTAAGATCTGCCATTGTATTAATATTTAAATTGTTGTTTTTTTTTAACTGATTTAATAATTGTATTTTTTATTCTTTTTCAGAAAGTGTCTTAACCAGTCCTGCCAATGTATTCTGTCCACTTTGCAGTGCAGAGATAAGGTTTTTGGCCGGAGACTGAAGAAGTGCAATAATATCTCCAACAAGTTCTTGTTTGGATTTCAAGGTAGACAGCATGTCTAACTGGTCCTCACCCAAGAATATCCCTGAATCAATCGAAGCGCCTTTGAACAAAGGTCTTACTTCCTTTTTACCAAGTTTTTTTCTGAAATCAAGGATTACTTTTGCCGGCAGGTTACCTGTCTCTTTGGAGAAGATAATGCCTGAAAATCCTTTTAAAGCCACCTTTGAAAACTCAGTGTAATCTGCATCAAGGTTTTCTAACGCCTTTTTGATCAGCGTATTTTTGAAAACTTTATACTCTACACCTTTATCAAAACAGGCTCTTCTGAAGGCATTTACCTGAGCCACTGTAAACCCTGAAGCATCAGTGATGTAGAAGTAGGGATTTTCCTTAAACTTCTCGGTAAGACCATCGATTATTTCTAATTTTTCTTCTCTAGTCATGATTAAATACCTTGAAAACTTCCTTTATCTACTTTTACTCCCGGAGACTGTGTACTTGACAAGTGAATGCTCCTGAAATATGTTCCTTTTGAAGAAGATGGTTTCAATTTTGAGATAGTATTTATCAATTCCTTCGCATTTTCCTGAAGTTGTTCAGGGTTGAAAGAAACCTTTCCAATACTTGCATGTATAATTCCGAATTTATCTACTTTGAAATCGATTTTACCTGCTTTTACTTCTCTAACTGCTTTTCCAACTTCTAAAGTAACTGTACCGGATTTTGGATTGGGCATCAGACCCCTGGGTCCCAAAATCCTACCAAGTCTACCAACTTTAGCCATCACGTTAGGCATGGTTATAATGACATCAATGTCAGTCCAACCTCCTTCAATTTTGGCTATATAGTCGTCTAGACCTACATAATCTGCACCAGCTTCTTTGGCTTCTTCTACTTTATCAGGTGTACATAACACCAATACTTTTACGTCTTTACCTGTGCCGTGAGGCAAGGCGACTACACCTCTCACCATTTGGTCAGCTTTTCTTGGATCGACACCCAGACGGATATCGATATCAACAGAAGCGTCAAATTTTGAGCTTGTAATTTCTTTGACGATAGAAGAAGCTTCCTCTAAGGAGTACAGCTGGCTTGAGTCGTACTTAGAAAGAGCTTCTTTTTGCTTTTTTGTTAACTTAGCCATAATTGTATTTTTATACCTCCCAAGGGGCTTTACCCGAAACAGTGATACCCATACTTCTAGCAGTACCTGCAATCATTTTCATGGCAGATTCCACTTTGAAAGCGTTTAAGTCAGGCATTTTCACCTGAGCAATTTCCTTTACCTGATCCCAAGTGACGGAACCCACCTTTTTCCTGTTAGGCTCTGCTGATCCACTTTTAATTTTCGCAGCCTCAAGCAGCAAGTTTGCAGCAGGAGGCGTTTTTACCACGAATTCAAAGGTTTTGTCAGAGAAAACAGTAATCAAAACAGGCAATACCTGACCCATTTTATCTTGGGTACGGGCATTGTATTGCTTACAGAACTCCATGATGTTCAAACCCTTGGAACCAAGAGCCGGACCAACCGGAGGTGATGGATTTGCCTGGCCACCTTTCACCTGTAATTTCACATAACCTGTGATTTCCTTAGCCATTTCTTAATCTTGTTTTTCTACTTGTATAAAGTTTAACTCTACCGGTGTATTTCGACCGAAGATCTTGACCATAACATTCAATTTCTTCTTGTCTTCAAACACCTCTTCAATAATACCCGAGAATCCACTGAATGGACCGTCCATTACTTTGACAGTCTCTCCAATTATAAATGGCGTATCTAACTTCACGGCAAACTCATCAATCTCTTCAACTCGTCCTAAGATTCTGTTTATTTCAGATTGACGTAAAGGTTCAGGGGTTTTGGAAGCTCCCCCCTGGTTTGTTCCTAAGAAACCGATAACACCCGGGATACTTGTAATAACATGATTGGCTTCACCATGTGTCAAATCCGCATTGATCAAAACATAGCCGGGAAAGAAATTTCTTTCACGGACTCTTTTTTTACCATTACGCATTTCGTAAACTTTTTCGGAGGGTATCAAGACTTCAGGAATAAATTCCTCAAGTTTTTGGCGGACAATTTCATTATCCAAGTAAGACTTGGTTTTTTTCTCTTGTCCGGCTACCACCCTAAGTACGTACCACTTATGTTCAGCCATCAGTATTATTCAATTAGAATAGATCGTAAAACCATTTCATCAAATTCTCGAATCCCAAGTCTATCGCCCCGATTACAAGGGCAAAAATGAGAGACGCGACTATAACTAAAACAGCGCTGTTTTGCAAAAACGAATACGAAGGCCATGTGACCTTGTTTTTCATTTCGTCGATTGATTCGATAACAAAACTCTTAATATTCATGGTTTACTACATTTTGTGCACGGGCAGAGAGATTCGAACTCCCATCAACGGTTTTGGAGACCGCTATTCTGCCATTGAACTATGCCCGTAGAATTTTAAGTCCCCAAAAGGAACGCAAAGGTAGTCAGAAATGGGATGAGATACAAATGCGATCCTAAAAATTAATCAGGATCGCATTTGATATATTTATAATTCTAAGACGGTTAGTCAAGAATTTCAGTCACCTGACCGGCACCTACAGTTCTACCACCCTCACGGATAGCGAAACGAAGACCTTTCTCAAGTGCAACTTTACTCAATAAGTTAACTTCAATCGTAACGTTATCACCTGGCATAACCATTTCAACGTTTTCAGGAAGCATGATCTCTCCAGTTACGTCTGTTGTTCTCAAGTAGAACTGTGGACGGTATTTGTTGAAGAATGGAGTATGACGTCCGCCTTCTTCTTTTGAAAGAACATAAACTTCAGCCTTGAATAGAGCGTGAGGCTTCACAGAGTTCGGCTTACAAATGATCATACCTCTTCTGATTTGAGATTTTTCTATACCTCTCAACAAAAGACCAACGTTATCACCTGCTTCACCTCTATCGAGAATCTTACGGAACATCTCAACACCTGTTACTGTAGATTTCAATCCCTCAGCACCCATACCGATGATATCAACAGAATCTCCGGAATTGATTATACCTCTTTCGATTCTACCGGTAGCAACAGTACCACGACCTGTGATTGAGAATACGTCTTCTACAGGCATCAAGAAATCTTTGTCGATCAAACGCTCAGGGATTGGAATAAACTCATCTACAGCATTCATCAATTCCATTACTGTAGCTTCCCATTTAGCGTCACCGTTAAGTGCACCAAGAGCTGAGCCAGCAATCACGGGAATGGTATCTCCATCGAAATCATAGAAGGAAAGAAGTTCTCTGATTTCCATTTCCACAAGCTCAAGAAGCTCAGGATCGTCCACCATATCAACTTTATTCATAAATACAACAAGTGCAGGAACACCTACCTGACGAGCAAGAAGGATGTGCTCTCTTGTCTGAGGCATAGGTCCATCTGTGGCAGCTACTACAAGAATAGCTCCATCCATCTGGGCAGCACCTGTAACCATGTTTTTAACATAATCAGCGTGTCCAGGACAATCTACGTGAGCGTAGTGTCTTTTCTCAGTGGAGTATTCAACGTGAGAAGTGTTGATGGTGATACCTCTTTCTTTTTCTTCCGGCGCGTTATCGATGGAAGAAAAATCTCTTAATTCAGAAAGACCCTTTTTCGCCAAAACTGTAGTAATGGCAGCAGTCAAAGTTGTCTTTCCATGGTCTACGTGACCAATCGTACCGATGTTAACGTGCGGTTTTGAACGGTCAAAGGTTGCTTTTGCCATGCGTGAAAATCCTCTGTTTTAGTTAAGGTTATAAATTATTTTAATTTTTAAATGTTTCAGAGCCAACGACGGGAATTGAACCCGTGACCCCTTCCTTACCAAGGAAGTACTCTACCCCTGAGCTACGTCGGCTGGTAACATTCGCTCTGCTTCTAATAGCATCGAGCGGGAGACGAGGCTCGAACCCGCGACCTGCAGCTTGGAAGGCTGCCGCTCTACCAACTGAGCTACTCCCGCTTTTGAAAATGCTGTGCAAAAGTAATAAATTATTTTGCATTTCACACTTTGTGGGGGAAACAGGATTCGAACCTGTGAAGACATAAGTCAACGGATTTACAGTCCGTCCCAGTTGGCCGCTTTGGTATTCCCCCAACTGTTTTTGGTCAAGAAATAAACCTAAATAGGGTTTTGATATTCTTAACGGATTGCAAAATTATACCCTTTTCCTAAACATTCAAAATTATGCCTGAAAATTTCAAAGTATTTTTTGAAGGCACACATTAATCTCATAAAAATCAGTGGTTTAATTTTCTTCCAAGTACTGGGAGAGGAAAAATTCCTTATACCTTTTGGCAAGTTCATCCTTTTCCAAGGAAAATAACTCTTTCGCTTTGTCCAAAACACCGGGCTCATCAATGAACCCAAACAAGCCCATAAATGCTCCTATCCTTACATAATTTGACGTATTTTCCTTTGCAATTCTGTATAAATTATTGATGGCTGTTTCTTTTCCCTCTCCTGGATTTTGCACAAAATATTCGCTGTAGTATCCCAAGAAATAATAAAGCGATTCTCCCGTTTGTTTGCTGAGATTATAATGGTACCATTCCGATTTGCCCGGAATAAGATTGGCTATGTGATATTCAGCTACCGGAACAAGCAACCTGATGTTTTTTTCGCTTTCAAACTTTGTTGCTAATTCCCCTCTTTCGGCATTGTTTTCATTCTCTAAATATGCTCCCAGAGCTGCTCCGGCCACGTAATAGGAAGGATGATCCATCCATTTCAGAAAATAAGGAGAATATTTGTCGGGATCTACCAAACTCAACATTTCAATAGCCCCCTGTCTTACGGTATTCTTCGGATCATTTTCTGCAATGGCCAATAGGCGTTCTTCGAGACCGGAAATTTCCAATAACCATTCCGGATGTTGGGCTATCTGCATGATGGCTGCTTCCCTGATCGCCCAAAATGGATCATTCAATCCCCTACCTGCCAGAGAAGCTACTTGCGGGTCGTCTGCGTAAGCATTCCCAAGACTGTCCAGCGCCTCAAACCTCGCTACTCCCAAAGTGGATTGACTAAATTGCTTCTTGAAATGTGCAGCTCCTCTTTTGGATTTTTTCTCAGCAAGCAATTCCAATGATTCATCAACATACAATTCACTCACCGGAACTTTGTTTTCTATTGCAAACTGTTGCCAGGCTTTATCCAAAACCAACTCCTTTTCATACCTCTTTCCCTCATAGTACCAACTCACTTTAAAAGGAATCTTATACAAAGGTGTGGTGGACAGATCCTGTTTTTGGGATATTGTCAGGAGGAGGTTTTCCGGTTGGCTGTAATCCACCTCATATTCCAAAGTCGGATGACCTGAATTGAGAAACCATTGATTGAAATACCAATTCAAATCCTGACCTGTCACCTGCTCAAAAGCCAATCTCAGGTCATGTACCTCTACACTTGAAAATGAATGCTTGGTCAAATATTGCTTGATGCTTTCAAAGAATGCCGCGTCTCCTATATTTCTCCTGAGCATGTGGAGAATCCTTCCCCCCTTGGCATAAGAATGACTGTCAAACATGTCTTCTGAATCATCATAGAAAAACCTGATCAAATCAACCTGCTTTTCTTGGGATTCCTCGAAATATTGTTCCATTTCAGAGATATGGTGCATGTCTGCGTCATCTTTTCCTTCCTTGTACTCATACCAAAGGTATTCAGAGTAGTTGGCGAAAGCTTCATTCATTGCGAGGTTTGCCCATGATTCATTGGTCACATAATTCCCTATCCATTGATGGAAAAGCTCATGGGCAATGATCCCGTCCCATTCCGAATCAATTGCTGCCCTTGCATCAAGGTTCAGCTCTTCCATAAAAACCGAAATGGTGGTGTTTTCCATCGCGCCTGAAACAAAATCGCGAACGACTACTTGGTCGTATTTTTGCCAGGGATATCTTACACCGAGAATCTTGGAAAAGAAACCAATCATCTCAGGGGTGTTTTGAAAAACAACTTTTCCCCCTTCTTCAAATTCCTTTTCAACATAATAGCTCATCGGCATCCCCTCCCACTCATCTTTGATCTCCACATAATCTCCCACAATCACTGCCGCCAAATATGGCGCATGCGGCAAATCCATCACCCAATGGTCTGTTCTGGTTCCATCCGGATTTTGCTTGGTGGATTTTAAGAGTCCATTACTGATTGTCCTGTATTTTTTATCAACCGTCAATCGGATTTCCTGAGTCATTCTTTCATTGGGAGAATCTATCGTGGGAAACCACTTGGAGTTGTGTTCTGTCTCCCCTTGCGTCCAAATCAGCGTAGGCTTATTGGGATCCTCACCACGGGGATTTATGAAATATAGACCTTTGGTATCAGTGATGGCCGCACTTCCAAGTTCCGGATTTTCATTGGGCTTGGCGGTATATTTGATTTTTACAGTGATGGTATCTTTAGCAGTAAATTCCTGTGGCAGGTAGGCAATCACCCTTTGCCCATTATACCTGAAGTTCAGTTCATTTTCTTTGCCATTTTGGAGCAAAGAAAATGCGTGAATTTCAAAATCCTGAGCATCCAGCACCAACTCTTTTTGGGGATAGAAGTAAGGTTTCAAAGTCAGAACAGCGACACCATTTACCCACTCTTTTTGGTAATCAAACGACAAGTCCAAATCGGTGTGAAGCAGGTCGAAGTGCCGCGTATCCGATGCACGATAATCACTGATCTTAGCTTCTAATGCAGGTATCAATTCCTTCAACTGCGAAGAATCCGCAGCATCTATTTCCTGAGCAGTTTCGACAAGTAATGAATTTGTATCTTCTACCGCTTGGTCTGTAGTGGGTTTTGAACTTTGACAAGACCAAATCAAGAAAACAGAAACAGCTAAAAGTGACTTGGGTTTATTGAATACCATGAAAACGCTTTTTAAAGATAAATTTTATATTTTAGCGCAAAATAAAGGAAATGTATTCAGTTAGTATCAACAATTCGGTTTTTGAAGTAGAAAAATCAAAAGAAAGGGTAGCCGTGGACGGAAATATCCTTGATTGGGACATCACCGAAATCCGTGAAAGACACTATCATGTGATCTACAAAAGTCAATCTTTCAACCTGGAATTGGTAAGCTTGGATACTGAAACCAAAACCCTCAAGCTCAAACTCAATAACAAACCCTGTGAAATAATAATCAAGGATAAATTTGATTTGTTGCTTGAAAAGTTAGGCATGAACAACCTTCACAGCCAAGCGGCCAAGGAAATCAAAGCGCCGATGCCGGGACTGATTTTTGATATCAAAGTCAAAGAGGGTGATGAAGTAAAAAAAGGGGATGCAGTACTTATCCTGGAGGCCATGAAAATGGAAAACATTTTGAAATCTCCCGGAGACGGAACCGTCAAAGCCATCAAAATCAAAAAGGGACAAAGCGTGGAGAAAAATCAGGTCCTGATCCAATTTTAAGAAGACTTAGGTTTAGATTTCTGATGGAAGGCTTTATATTTGTCGGATTTATCAATTTACAAACCTGATTTAATTTCATCTTTTTCACATTCAAAAACCAACAATGAAGTATAAAAGGATATTGCTGAAACTTAGTGGCGAAGCGCTGATGGGAGAAAAAAACTACGGTATTGACTCCAAAAGACTTGAACAATATGCCCAAGAAATCCGACGGGTCAAAGACCTTGGGGTTGAAATCGCCATCGTCATCGGAGGCGGCAATATTTTTAGAGGCGTACAGGCAGAAAATGCCGGAATAGACCGCGTCCAAGGTGACTATATGGGAATGCTCGCCACTTTGATCAATGCCATGGCACTTCAGAGCGCCCTCGAACAAAGCGGGATGTTTACCCGGTTGATGTCCGGGATCAAAGTAGAAAGTGTCTGTGAACCGTTTATCAGAAGAAGGGCAATCCGACACCTCGAAAAAGGCAGGATCGTCATTTTCGGAGCAGGGATCGGCAATCCTTATTTTACTACCGACTCTACGGCAGCTTTGAGGGCGATTGAAATCGAAGCAGATGTGGTATTGAAGGGAACAAGGGTGGACGGCGTATACACCGCAGATCCCGAAAAAGACAAAACCGCAACCAAATACAGTTCGCTTTCTTACCAGGAAGCCTACGAAAAAAACCTCAATATCATGGACATGACGGCATTTACGCTATGTCAGGAAAATAACCTCCCCATCATCGTTTTTGATATGAACAAACCTGGCAACCTTGACAAAATAGTCCTCGGTGAAGATATCGGAACATTAATCACTTCAAACTAATACGGATTTAATTATGGAAGAAATTCAGCTGTACCTGGAAGAAGCCAAAGAACTCATGCAAAAAGCAGTCAACCATACGGCTGCCGAACTGGTAAAAATCCGAGCAGGCAAAGCAATGCCAAACCTGCTTGATGGACTTATGGTCTCCTATTATGGTGCCCCCACTCCTCTCCAACAAGTGGCTTCAGTGACAACCCCTGACGCCAGAACCCTTACCATCAAACCTTGGGAAAGAAACCTGATCAACGAAATCGAAAGATCAATAGTAAACTCAGACCTTGGTCTTGCGCCACAAAACAACGGTGAAATCATCATCCTGACGATTCCTCCGATGACTGAAGAAAGAAGAAGAAACCTGGTAAAACAAGCCAAGAACGAATGTGAATCAGGCAAAATCTCCATCCGGACTGTAAGGAAAGAAACCAATGAATCCCTCAGAAAACTTCAGAAGGAAGGTGCGTCTGAGGATGAAATCAAAAAGGCTGAGGACACTGTTCAAAAATTTACGGACAGTTATTCTACCAAAATCGATGAACTCCTTGTAAAAAAAGAACATGAGATCATGACTGTTTGATCGCTTAGATATTCAAAAAAGGCTTCCATTTTTCTATGGTAGCCTTTTTTGCTTTTAAAAGAGTAAATTCTTAATGGTTACACGCAGAACTACAATTTAAATAATCGCTCAAAATAATCCATGCAAGGATGCTAAAATGGCCGTTACATCGGTCTTCCGTCCTATTTTTTAAATGAATTTTGGGTTATAGGCAGGAAAGCGGATAACCATAAATTTTTTCCCAGTCAAACCACTACTGCTTTTATCAATTCCACCAACTTCTTCCCAGCCTGATTCGCCACGGCCACGACTTCCGCATGGGTAAATTCCTTAGCCACTTTTGGAATACTTTCATTGGTAATCACCGATATCCCCAATACCTTCATTCCCATATGATTGGCAGCGATGACCTCGGGCACGGTACTCATCCCGACTGCATCCCCTCCTATAATCCGACAATACCTGATCTCAGCTTTGGTTTCCAATTTTGGCCCCTGCAATCCGATGTAAGTGCCTTCTTTCAGATCAATTCCCAACCTGATCGCTTCGGATTTTGTCTTTTTCATCCATTCCAAATCAAAAGGTTCGCTCATGTCGGGAAATCTAGGTCCAAGTTCTTCCGGGTTTTTTCCCCGCAATGGATTATCAGGCAAAAGACTGATCATATCTTCGATCAGCATCAGGTCCCCCGCTTCAAATTCCTCATTCAATCCACCCGCAGCATTGGTCACTACCAGCCTTTCGATGCCCAATAATGTCATCACACGCAAAGGAAAGACCACATCGCCCATGTCATAACCCTCATAATAATGAAACCGGCCACTCATGGCCAATACCGGAACGGCATTTAACAAGCCAAAAATCAATTCTCCGCCATGTCCCTCCACAGTAGAAACCGGGAAATGGGGAATCTGTGTATAGGGAATTCTCTTAAAAATTTCGAGTTCCTCCACCAAACCTCCAAGACCGGAACCAAGGATGATGGCCGTCTTGGGCATTTCCGAAACTTGAGAAACTAAAAAATCAACTGCGACGTGTACTTTTTCCATTGGATGAATTGTTTGCGGGAAATAAAAAATCAAAGTATTTTGACCAATTCCCGGATGATCAGACTCATTCCCGGTTCAGCTTTGGCGGCACCTGCCAAGACCTCTGCAAGGCTGATCTTCCGGACTTTCCCCGGAGAACAAAGGTCTGTGATCGCCGATATCGCAAACACCGGCAGGTCCATGTGTCTTGCCACGATGACTTCAGGAATAGTACTCATCCCGATCGCATCGCCCCCTATTGTCCTGAGGTATTTGTATTCCGCTTTGGTCTCAAGATTGGGACCCTGGACAGCAGCGTAGACGCCCTGATGGACTTTCAATCCATTTGAAGCAGCAATCTCCATACCTTTTCTCACCAATGACAAATCATAGGGTTCGGACATGTCAGGAAACCGCACCCCAAATTCATCAAGGTTTTTACCCCTCAGTGGGTTTTCGGGAAAAAGATCAATATGGTCATGGATGATCATCAGTTCGCCGATGCCGTAATCAGGATTCAACCCACCTGCTGCATTGGAAACAAAAAGGTGGCTTATTCCCAACTTTTTCATCACCCTGACAGGAAAAGTCACTTCCTTCATCGAATAGCCTTCGTAATAATGAAACCTCCCCCGCATCACGACTACAGATTTTCCGGAAAGCTTTCCAAAAATCAATTTGCCATGATGGCTTTCGACTGTAGATATGGGAAAGAATGGAATTTCGTCATAGGGGATTTCGAGTTCAATCTCGATGTGTTGGATCAACTGCCCCAATCCAGTCCCAAGAATGATGCCTACTTCAGGAGTTTCGGGAAAGAGCTTTTGAATATAGTCGAAGGCAATCTGGATTTGCTCAGAATGGGAAAGAGTGGTGAATGGTGTCATGGAATAAAATTTCTCTAAGGTAGGAATCGGCCTTTTAAGAATTGGCTTATTACATCAAATTTCAAAAAAAATCAGCCCTAGAAATTTCAAAAAATATTCATAGGGAACCTTAAACCTTTATCCTACCAGTTTATTTTTTTTGAAAAATGGCAAGGGGATGATAGCCGATTCTATATTTATCCTCCAGCTAAAGCAGGAGGCAAATTCAGAAACAATTCTATATATAGGATTTGGATGGGAATTTTTTGAATAGGAATGTGGCTTTAGGACATTCATAAAATTTAAATAGAGAAAGAACAAGGCTTTAGCCGAATCTAGGATTTTACCGCAGAGAACATGGAGTTGGGGAAAAGAAGAAAAAGAATAGGATAAGATTTTCACCGAATTCAATGGACTTTATTTTGGCTAAAGCCACGAAATGGGAAAGGATTCTATTTTTATCCTCCAGCTAAAGCAGGAGGCAAATTCAGAAACAATTCCCTAGATAGGATTTGGATAGGAATGTGGCTTTGTTACGTTCGAATAAAATTTAAAGGTAGTGAATATGAATGAGGCCTTAATCCTTCCTTTTAGATTGGGAATTTGTTGAATAAAGAGGCCGTGCGTAAGTACGGGAAACCGGAAATCGTAAACTCTGACCATGGAAGCCAATATATATATCCGTATTATGGATTGAATACCTGGAAAAAGAAGAGATAAAGGTTTCCATGGACGGCAAAGGACGGGCCTTGGACAATGTGTACATAGAAAGGTTCTGGAAGTCCATCAAATACGATTATGTCTACCTGAATCCCTGCGATGACGGCTTCGAGCTGGCAAAGGGTATCCAAAACCACATAGCATATTACAACCAAAAGGTGCACCATACTATCGGACGTGCACCGGAAAAGGTTAATATGGAAGGGCCCTTGGGGAAAGCGGCATGATGAAATAAATTAAAAGTAGTAGATGGGGAGTGTTATATTCGGGAGGGATTCGCAGCAAATCAATAGGAAGTTTGGCAACGCACAATTGAAATGTTTATCATTTTTTCTAAATATCCCACCTGACAGTAAACAAGCCATACCTAGGTTGTACTAAATAGGAATAGGTACTGATTAGATTCTCCGAAAAACTATCTCGCCGAATCGATCGCGTATCCAAAATATTCCAAACCGTCAGTCGGAATTCCCAAAGACTGGACTTTCCTTGATAGCTTAAGAAAGCATTCAAAAATTCAAATTCACTTTTTGTGCCCGCTTGCTGATTGAAGTAGGCATTATAGGTATAATCAGCATTCAATTTCAAACCTTTCCAGATGTCCAGATCAATTTCAAGACTTGGGCTATGCATGTTGAAGGTGTTTTTAATATTAGCTGATTGGTAAAAATTCTGATTCCATTCATACTTTAGATCGACTTCCAGCTTTTTGAAAAAAGTCGTCGTAATTCCGAAATCGTAAGTATGTGAAAACTGACTGTTTTTATTCAATCGATCATCTAAAAGCGTATTGGTGGAAAAATTATTCCAATTCCCTCCGGCACTGACCTTGAATTTTTCGAATCGCTTATCCCCTTCGATCCTTCCAGTCAAAGTCTCATTTACCGGGTCAATATTTTGAATGCTAACCAGTCGATTGATGCCTTGGAAATTGGTAGTATTTACTAAGTCCTGCTGCTTTCGAGTCCAATTCAACCCTCCAGAAAGATTAAAGGCGGAGAAGAAATCAAAGTGATTATAGTCAAGATTATGGCTGTAAAACAAGCCATTTTCCAGCATGCGATTACCCCGGAAAATAGAATTATAATCCTGAATGACCAGTCCTTGGGCCAATTTCTGAATATCCATGAAATTCACAGAGCTGCTGAATCGATACGTTAAGGAGCGATTTGTAGTGATGGCCCATTTGGAATACAAATTCGGAAGCAGCATAAACTTACTTTGATCCAGTTCCTGGCCAAGCTGTTCATCCTGCCAGGCATAGCGATGAGCAAAAACAGAAGGACTAATAATGAGCGATTTCCATTTCGTTTTCCAAGACATCCCGAGGTAAATATCCTGGAAAGCAAAACGGTTGTTATTTTGAAATGCTTCCAAGCCCACAGAAGGCTGCTCCGAATCCAATTCGACTTGTGAAGTCATTCGCTGATTGTTTTGTTGAAAACCCAGATTCCAATTCAGATGATTGGTCGGGTTTAAGATTTGGTAGTAATTGAAAGCCCCTTCGAATACCCCAGTATGAATCTCCTGACTCTGCATGACCCGATAAGTTTCCTGATCAAAAATCGGGAAAATGTCTTGGAAGGGTTGTTGGTTACTTTTTAAGTCAAAGAAAGGATCGATGTATTTCTTTTCCCAATTGACCTCAACTGAATACACACGCTTATCCGACGGAGCATGATACCACTCCCCTTTCTGTTGGATGCTGTAAGGTTTGCGCTCCTGAATTGTCCCGATCTGCTGATTTTGCTGCGCAAAATCTGAATTGAGCAAGCTATTCGTAGAGATGTCCGCCACCTTTCCAAAGATGCTATACTTCACATAAGTCTCCTCCTTCGGCGTGTATGTCGCAGCGTACTTCAACAATCCAGAGGCATTTTCAACCCGATTGGCTGAAGTAAGGAGTTCCTGATTATTGGTTTCAGAACTCAGGTAGGTTCGTTGGGAGGAGCTTCCAAGTTGGTTTTTCGAAGTAGAACCAATAGCAAATCCAGTATGGCGCCATTTAGCACTCGGGGAGTAATTCAAATTCAAAGCTGAGAGTTTGGTCGCTAAATCTCGAGCATTGTTTCGTTGAGCCATAGGAATCCCCATATCATCACCGCCGATGCTTACCGTCGATCCTGTACGACTTCCCAGCCCTGACAAACCTCCACTGAAACGAAAATAATCTTGAAGTGTAAATGCCAATTCACCCACGTTATTGGCATCTGCGATCAAATTGAGATTGAGCTTCGGTGCATAATAGAAGGCATTTGCATGTCCGAGATAGCGTTCTTTTGGTCCAGCGCCTGCAGAAAGATCCCCAAAAACCAGATTCTTTTTCCCATCTTTCAACTGAATATTGAGGGCTAAAGTCTCATTGTTATCCAATCCTCGAGTTGGAGACACTTCATTAAAGTTTTTCAAAACCTGAACCCGATCTACGGCATTTGCCGGAAGATTCTTGGTGGCCAATTTGGTATCGCCATCAAAGAATGGCTTGCCATCCACCATGACTTTATCCACCTTTTTGCCTTGCACTTTCACCTCACCATTTTCATCCACTTCAAACCCTGGAAGCTTTTCTAGTACATCCTTTAATTTTCGCTCTGTCCCAGTGGTAAAAGCATCCGTCTTATAGGTCAGCGTATCACCTTTCATGGTAATAGGCAATTCATAAACGACCTCCACCTGATCAAGCATGGTTTCATCTTGTAACAAAATGATCTTAATCTGCTCATCTGGAGACCATTCGTTGATCACCCGCTCAAACTGTTTGTAACCCACAAACGATACCCGAAGCAAATACTCAGATCCGGGTGTCAAAGAGATTTTAAATCTTCCCGATGCATCGGAGATTCCAAAGCCACCGATTTTATGAGTAGTCTGATTGATTGCAACTACGTTGGCATAGGGAATTGGCTGATTCAGCGTATCCAATACCTGGCCGATTAGCAATTTATTTTGGGCAAACGAAGGAATCGAAATCAGCAAAAAGATGCTGATTACTAGAATTTTTCTTAAAAAAGACATAGCGTTAGTTTAGTTTTCTTATTTCAAATAGAAGGTTTACCGGTTTTTTTCTGAGAGTCTTTCAACCGCAATGGACGCGGAGTTTTGCACAAAATCGCACTTTGTCAAGCTCCTCCAGAAGCAGGACTCCGCTTCTTCTCTTAAAATCAGGCATGGTCACTCAGTCTTTTATCTCTAGTCTCAAATCTCCAATCTCAGAAAATCGGTCATCCGACACCGGACATTGGTCGACCTTAATTATTAATCCGTATTTCCATTCGATTTCCATCTCCCGGCTTGCCATTATAGCGCTTCATCATATCCTTCCTTTTCTCATCTGCCAAAGCGCGATATTCTTCGTTGGAAATTTTTTGACCTTTCTTTGGCACTTCGATAGCGACCGGATCAGTTGGATTGAGGACGATTCGATCAGCGATGTAAGTCATTCCTTCATTTTGCAATTCCAAAATCAATCCCGGCAATCCCCAAAAATCTGCCGGACCATGACTCACTGGAATCTGAGGCGCAAACCATGCAGTCACGTTGATCGTATCTTTGGTCAGTTCCATCTCCTCCATTCCCATGGAAAAATTTTTACTATCCACAATTCTGGAATACTTAGCTTCCTGTACTTCGTATTCACCGATTTTTTTGGTTTTTCCTGTCAATTCCCAATCGTAAACCCGAAGACTATCCTGAACAAGAAATCCTTTACCCATCAAGTCTTTTTCTTCGATATAAGCTTGCTCACCGATATTTTTGTATAAAATCCCATCGGAATTATCAGATTGAAAAATAATCTGAGCACCTCCCGAAGAGGCTGTTGCCGGACCGGAGCCTAGGCTTTCGATCTGCTTCCAATTGGATTCTGACTGAGTAAATGACAGTGTATACTCCCGCTCCATTTGTTTTTTCAATTGTTTTTGAAATTCTGCAATCACTTCTGGACCCGTGGTCGTGCTATCCATCCAAAGTTTAACAGAAGCAGAAGTTTTGTAATTTACCCTTCCGGATAATCCCTGCGCAGAACTGGTTGCAGTGATCCCAATAAAGGAAAATGTAAATACGAGGAGGTAAAGTATGTTTTTCATAGCGGTTTTTGTTTGATACAAACCAAGTGAAAAGAAGGCTATTGAATAGTTAAGCACTGTTAACGAGTGTTAACCTTTAGAAATCAAACCAATGAAGCCATTAATTTAGCGCTGTGAAAAAGTTGCAATTCAAGCGCGTAGGAATTTTAATCGGGATTACATTGCTAATCAGCATTGGCGTGCAGGCTTGGCGTTTGTATTCCCAGTTCCGATTGATCGAGAGCCAATTGGTCAATGATATTCAGCAAAGTCTAGACAACGCGGTGGAAAACTACTATGCCGATATTGCTAAAACTGATGTGATTACACTCACAGACAACCTTTTATTGGAGCGACCTGCTGAATTGCCTGTAATGGTGGATACGATGCCGGAGGGATTTGATCCGGAGGAGTTCTTCCAGGCTGACACCACACTTATTCCAGGTATCCCGAATTCGTTTATGCAGCGGGTTGGCAAAAGCAAAATGATCTTCAAGGCGATTGAGGGAGCAGAAAAGGGAAGACCAGATTCTATTTTTTGGTCTGAGGTAAAAAATGACAGTCTTAAAACCTTTTCGTTTATTGACTCCAGCAGGGGAATGGGCGTAGATCAGGTCAATAACCTTAAGGTTTTCTGGGGCCAAAAAGCAGCTGACAGTTTGTCTAAGATAAAGTACTTTACCAATCAAATCATTTTTTCAATTACACGAGACACCATTGAAGTAGGAAAAATTAATAATCTGCTAAAAAAAGAACTTAATCGAAGAGCGATTGACATCAACTTTAAACTTACAAATCGTAACGAAAAAGCAGAGGTCGATAGTGTGGAACTCCAAAAACTTGAGAAAATGCCATTTAGAGCCATTTCAAGATCCACCTTTTTACCCCAAAGCCAAAGCTTGGAGTTGTATTTTGAAAATACTGCTCTGACTGTGTTGAGAAGAGGAATCGTGGAAATTTTAACTTCCGTATTATTTTTGGTGGTTATTGCCTTTGCCTTTTATTACCTCTATCAGACTATCAAAACCCAGAAAGAAATCGCCGAAATCAAGGAAGACCTGATTGGAAATATCACCCACGAATTCAAAACTCCCATCGCGACTACGCTCTCCGCCATTGAGGGAATCGAACAGTTCAACCCAAGTAATGATCCGGAAAAAACGAAGCGCTACCTCGGGATTTCCAAGGTGCAAATGCTCAAGCTGAATCAAATGGTGGAGAAACTACTCGAAAGCGCAACACTGGATTCGGAGCAACTCGGACTCAAGCCTGAGGCTATTGATCTCGTCCCTACTTTGCAGTTATTGGTTCAAAAATATCAAACCATCAATCCTGAAAAGTCCATCGAATTGGTCCTTCCTTGCAGTATCCATGAGCTAGTTGCGGATCCTTTTCACTTTGAAAATGTACTCTCCAATTTACTGGACAATGCGCAGAAATATGGCGGAAACGAAATCCGGATATCATTAAAACAGAATGGAAATACCAAAATTCGAGTTTGGGACAGCGGCGGAAATATTTCTTTAGCTGAGCAAGCCCGAGTATTTGAGCAGTTCTACCGCATCCCAAAAGGAAATCTACATGACGTAAAAGGCTTTGGAATCGGACTTTATTATGTCAAAAAAATCATTGAAAAACACGGGGGTAAAATCAGCCTGGAGTCCGGAAAAAACAGCACATCATTTACCACAATCTGGCCATGAGCAAGATCAAAGTACTTTTAGCAGAAGATGAAATCGCCTTGGGGATGATCATACAGGAAAGTCTCGAAAGCCGAGATTTTAAAGTAACACTTTGTCCCGACGGCCAAAAAGCCTGGGAAGAATACCAACGAGCAAAGCCAGATGTACTTGTTCTGGATGTGATGATGCCAAAAAAAGATGGATTTTCACTCGGAGAGCAAATTCGAAAAACAGATCCATATACGCCCATCATTTTTTTAACCTCCAAAAGCCAAACCGAAGATGTGGTCAAAGGATTCAGGATCGGTGCCAATGATTATGTTCGAAAGCCTTTTAGCATGGAAGAACTGATCGTACGGATAAAGTCTCAGCTGGATCGACTTCGGGTCCGACAAAATCAATCAGACTGGATTGCGGTTGGTAATTATTCGTTTCATCCGACGAAGCAATTACTCAAGTTCAAAGAACAGGAGAATACGCTGACCGCGCGTGAGGCTTCGCTGCTTCAAATTTTGGTAGAAAATGCAAATCAAGTAACCGACCGAAGTTTGATTCTAACTCAGATTTGGGGTTCAGATGACTTTTTCAATGCGCGTAGTATGGATGTATTTATCACTAAGCTTCGCAAAAAACTTCAGGATGATCCTCAAATCCAGTTACTGAACGTTCGTGGATTTGGGTATAAATTGGTTTGTTGAAGAGGTAGAGTTTTTAGAAATCGTTTCGAATAAACCCCAATTTGAGTAACAAGAATCAATTTAAGTTTAAAGTTTGATTTAACCTGGATTATGAAATAGGATCCGTTGTGAGAGCTGAAAGTGCGATAAAAATCTCAAGCCTTTTATGCGCTCACCTCAAAGTTAAAACTATAAAGTTGATGAGATTAAATCTGGCGTGATGTGGATAGTAACGGTATAACTAAAGTAGTTATGACAAAAGAAAGCATAAAAGCAATTTTTCAAAATGAGTTCGGTTTAATCGCTGACAAATT
>JBBRFK010000012.1:0-29762 GCA_038224435.1 Cytophagales bacterium
CTTCGTTTATCAGTTATCAGGATTCCAACCTGCAGGTGGATTCAGCGTAGCTCCTCTTACGGTCAGACAATCATCCGGAATTATTTTTGGGGTTTGAGTAACCTCTAAATTGCTTCGCTGTATATAAACCTGCTTTTTTGAAACAGCGGCAGCAATAAAAAACCCTAAGACAATTTCATCGGGGTCATCCAGGCTGATCATATTTCCCCGTATGTTGGCAGGAGGCTGGTCAAAAACACTGCCTGTCAGGCTTATCTGCTGGTCAATCAATCTCAAAAACCGGTGAGCTTCACGAGAAACAGCCAGTTGTTGTATTTCGGCACGATAAGTTCTCTTGAACCTAATACCATCATCTTCTATGAAAGCGACAGGTATATTTTGGCTGAGGCCGTTAAAATCCTGGTCGGAGGCAATGGAAAATGTCTGAAGTCGTGACTGTTCAGGTAGGAAGCATGTCGAACAACAATCTTTTGGTGCCGACCCACGCGGATTGGTGGGATGGTCAGGAGGCAGTGTATATAATTCAGGATTAGCCACCAAAACAAAAGAGCCCATTCCCTGTCTCCAATAATAGAAATTGGTTTGATCGCTAGGATCATTGAACTTGGTAAAAATCTGCACACCTATCCTATTTTGAAGCCTGTTCGCAGTTTGAACTTCTATAGCCCTGTAGGACAGGGATTGGATTTCAGGTACTGAATTTACCAATTCAGGCAATGAAGTATATGATTTGCCTCCCTGAAGCTCGATAAGGAGAGAGTAAGAAATCCCCACCCTTGCCCGAAAATCAGCAGTAGTTTGATAGACACCCCTCTCTTCTGCCTCAGTAAGAAAAATCACATTGCCTTCGCTATCCCTAATGGCGACACTTGCTTGAGAAACGGGCCGGATAAGTCCTTCAAAAACACTTCCGTAGGTATCACTTCTGGTTAACCTTATAATATGCGGTCCAGGTTCGGTCGTGACAAATCCATCCACTGTTAGCAATTGTTCTCCTTGCGGAAGTTCTACTTTGTATGGTTCGATACACGAAATCGGAATCAGGAATAATATATATATCAATCTTTTTAACATCACTATCAGAATTTAAGCGAATAACTCAACGTAGGGAAAGGAACTCCAAGTATTGCCAATATAAAGGATTGGGGCGGCGATCCTGCCTGGTCTGCAAAGAAGACAGAAAACGGGTTTTTTCTACCGTAAACATTCATGACAGCAAATGTCCAGTCGCCGTCATAAAACGTGCTTCTACCTTTCAATTTGAAATTCAAGGAAAGATCCAGCCTGTGGAAATCAGGAATCCTTTGGGTATTTCTTTCATTGAAAAATGCGAGGGAATTTCCGGCAAAGTCAAATTTTGCCTCGGGAAATGAAACCGGTCTTCCTGTACTGTATGAGAATGTTGCCGAAATTGAAGCATTGGAAGCCAATTTATAATTCCCGATCAATGTGAGATCATGCGGCTTGTCGAAGTTGGCGGGGTACCATTCCCCGTCATTGATGATTTCCTCCTCAAATGGTGTAATGACCCTTCGCAGAGTGCGCGAATAAGTATAACTGGCCCATCCGGTGGTTCTTCCAAGGTTTTTCTTCACATAGACTTCGACCCCATAGGCTTTGCCCTGACCTGGAACCACCTCGGTTTCAAGATTCTGTTGGAGCAATAGCCTTGCTCCATCTTTATATTCCAACACGTTTTGGATGTCTTTATAATATACCTCCACAGAAGTTTCAAAAATATTTCCCTTCAGGTTTTTGTAAATCCCCAAGGAATATTGGTCAACAATCTGCGGCTTGAAAAACTGATCACTCAACTTCCAGACATCCGTTGGGGCAATGGTCGCTGTATTCGAAATCAAGTGGATGAATTGATACATCTTATTGTATCCTGCCTTTATCGAGGTTTTGGAATCCAAAGAATATCTCAAAGAAGCCCTAGGTCCCCAACCGTCGTATGTCTTGATAGTTTCACCTGCCGCATACGTCCTTTCGCCTATGACATTCCCTTCGTTCAATGGCAGATTTGGTGCATATTCCTTTACCACCCTCGGCCCAAAATATTGGTACATATCATACCTGATACCGTATGAAACTCCGATTTTTTCTCCGAACTCCAGTTCATGTTGGAGATAAACACCAGATTCCCGCGCAAATTCATTTTGGACTTTTTTGGGCAAAATGGTCGATTCTCCTTCTGAGGTTCCCGGGATCAGCTCACCTGGTCTTATGGTTATTTCCTTGGTGTCTGCGCCAAATGAAATCCTGTTATTTTCACCCAATGCATAGGTGAAGTTTAACCTCAATCCTATATCAGTAATCCCGGATTCAAGGTCAAAATTGTTGATTCCTGAATTGTTGAAAATTGAAAAATCATATTTGGAATAATATCCTATAACATCGGCTGCCAATCTTTCAGAAAATTTACCTTGATACCTGACAGTATGACTCATGTTGGTCCAGGAAATAGTAGTATCGGAGGCCAAGGCAAAGTCATCGTAACTTCTGTAAAAACTGTAGGTCACATTATGGTTTTCATTGATTTCACCATACAAAATCCCATTTATGTCATTGAAGTTTGCCTGACTTGACCTCAGGTCGGGATTATTCATGGCATTGAGCAGCCAATTGATGTATGATCCCCTAAACCCGATTTTGGCTGATACCTTGTCCTTGATGATAGGCCCGTTGAGGGAAAGTTTGCCGGATACGGTACCAAGCATCATATCTCCTCCGTACTCGGTAAGACTTCCTGATTTTGGGGCAATATCCAAAATTGATGATCCTCTTCCTCCAAACTTGGTCGGGATTATGGCTTTGTACAAAACAAAATCATTGACGACATCGGGATTAAAGGCGGTAAATAAACCAAAAAGGTGGGAGGGATTATAAATAGGTGCACCTGCAAACAAAATCAGGTTTTGATCTGCGCCCCCGCCCCTGACATTGAGACCTGAAGATGCTTCTCCAACCTGACTGACTCCCGGAAGTGTGGCAAGGGACCTGATAATATCGACTTCACCTAGAAAAGGCGGGAGTTCCTTCAGTGTATTCATACTCACACTGATGGCGCCCATGTCTGTACTCCTGATGTTTTTTTCGGGATCCCGTCCAAATATCACCACATCGTCCAGCGTAAAATCTTCCTGTATCATGGTTAAACTTATCCTTCCATCCCCTACAGCAACAAAAGGATAAATCACAGTTTCATAGCCCACATACCTGATTTCAAGTATGTAGTCTGCCCTATCTAGTACCAGATTGAAGTTGCCATTTGGATTGGTGATCTCAGTTTTGTTGAGCTCTTTAACAGTTATAGTGGCCCCTACCAGAGGTTCTCCGGAAATTTGGTCTATAAGGCGACCACTGATTTTGATGTCTTTCAATTGGCCAATATCCCTGCCAACAATATTTTTTTGTTGGGCAAAAAGCTCACCTGAAACAAAGGAGAGAAATAGGAAAATGAGTAGTAAAGTTTTTTTCATAAATCACGCGTTATAAGCCAAAAGGATCTAGTACCCAAAATTCCATCGGTCCCTGGACTTGGACCTCCCCACTTCTTAGAATATATATCAAATTATCATGGACAAAGACTGCTGCATTCCTAGCAATGGGGTTACCGGGAAAGGAATTTTTTCGAATCCAAATGCCGGAAAGCAAGTTAAGTTCCCAAATTTCCAAAGACCTGTTGGCCATGCCTGTAATCACCCTGTCGCCTATGGTCACCCCAAAAGCAGAACCTGAATTAATATCTCCGGGGTAGATCCCAAAAAACGACCATAGCTCAGAAACACCATCAAAAGAATAGATTTCTTTGGAGACAGAATTTACGAAATACTGTTTATTACCATGCTGAAATTTTAAGACGCTACGGTTAACTGCAAAAGGTATATTTGCTATTTTTTGCCATTGACCTGTAGAAATGGTAAACCTGTACGCATCCGTTTGAAATCCCGTTACCCCTCCCATTACAAATAATTTACCGTTCAATTCAAAGGATACGGCATCTATAGCTGTAAATGGCAATTCAGGAAGCTTTACAAAATCATTGTTTTCATATTTCCAAAAATCCTTGGATGGGGATGCAAGTGATGTTTGGCTGATAACCAATGCGCCACCGCCAAAATAATTGCTTCCACTAAATGCCTTCCAAAGAGCTGCCCCCTGAAAAACAACCTGTGTCCATGTTTTAGCAACAAGATTGTACTTCCAAATTTGAGAATTAACTGATTGGCCATTATTTGCTCCTAAGCCTGCAAAAAAATCAAGGCCATTTTGAAAATAAACATTATCAAATAACTTAAGGCCTGAAGGAAAATTAGGAAGTTGGGTGAATTTACCTGTGGTGTATTCAAACTTATCAACGAGAAGAATTTCCTGATTCTGAACTAGTACTTTCACTTCCTCCAAAGCGGCCGAACCACTCGCCGGCACTATCACAGTGATGGATGCTTCAAAATCAATCTTAAGTACCTGCGCTTGGCGGTCACCGAAGAAAACCCGAGTACCGGAAGTGAAATTTTTTCCCTTAATGATTACGGTAGTCCCGACCGGACCATTTTGAGGAGAAAAACCAAAGGCATCAGGAGAAAGTGTGGTAATTTGCAAAACATTCCCAAATTGGATCCCGTCCGGTAAGGAAATGAAAGACTTGACATAATATCTTTTTTGTATGTCCAACCCACTCGTTTCACCTATAAATCTTCCCGGAGCTACTCTTTCCCCCAAAGAAATAATTATTGGCTGTGAAAAAGCCTCATTTTCTGAAATATAAAAACCGTGATCATCAGCTTCAATATTTTGGGTGGTGATGATCCTACCCAAAATCCTAGCCCTTTCCCCACTGAGGTAGATAACTTCTTCTGTGACTAAAGAGGTGCTAAATTGACTTTCCTCCTCACAAGAGGAGAAAAAACCAAAAAAAACAACAAGCATTGAAATGAGACCTATTCTACTTTTATTCATGTAATTCAAACTTAATGCAGGGGTTAAAAATACACTAATATTGGATTTAAAAAAAGATTTCATGTGGTGTGGGTATTTAGTAAATTAAAAAACAATCAGAAATTCTTTCATTAAATCCGAATAATCATCTGAATATATCCCATTTGCTTGCTTTATAGATAGGCTACTCTCACTTGAGGTTTGATTTAAAAATGAAAAACCATAGACTAACCTTAGAATATTTTTTTGGGGATTATCTCTTATCAAATTCTTACAGATAACATTTAACTCTGACGTGGTCAAAATTTTCTCTAAATCTGCCATTTGTTCAGGTGGTAAGATTACCCAAAATTCTGATCCCCTGTCAAGAAGGTTTATAACTCCGCTTGCCAATTCCCTAAACGAAAGGGCATCAGTATGCAATGCCAAATTTCTTTTTGGATCAGGAGATTTAAGATGGTAAGAAAAATACGGAGGGTTGCTGACTATCAAGTCAAACTTGGTCAGGCTGTGATGACTATAATCCTGGAAGGAAGTATTCAAAAATTCAATCCTATTCGCCCAAGGACTGTTTTGGGCATTTTCTGATGCCTGCTTCCACGCATCAGGGTCGATTTCAACACCTGTGATTTTGGCCAGAGGAAACCGCTGCGCCAGCATCAATGATACCACCCCTGTCCCTACTCCAATTTCGAGGATATTTTTGGGAGATCCCTTGCCAGCCATTGCTCCCAATAATACCCCATCGGTACCGACTTTCATAGCAGTACGATCATGATGGATTACAAATTGCTTGAAACGGAATGGCGTCGAATCACCCATGTATTCTTTATATATTGGAAAGATTAAAAAAAAGCAGAGATATAAATTAGATAACCTGAAGCCTGAATAAAATTCATTGCCCACCTTTCTCGTATTCCTGATCAGGAGGAAGGTTTGGACGCTCTGCTGCCGCTACAGCCAATTGGTCGCACCGCTCATTTTCGAGATGTCCTGCATGGCCTTTAACCCAGACAAATTTTGGTTTGTACTTGACATGAAGCGGAATATACAGCCTCCACAAGTCCGGATTTTTTTTATCCTTAAATCCTTTTTTCTGCCATCCCCAAAGCCAGCCTTTTTCGATGGAGTCTACCACATATTTACTGTCTGAATAAATAGTGAGTGGAATATCCCTGACTTTCAATTCCTGCAATGCCCTGATCACTGCCAATAATTCCATGCGGTTGTTAGTGGTGTAGCGAAACCCTTCAGAAAGTTCTTTTCGATGTTGGTTGTACTTCATCACTACGCCGTATCCTCCCGGTCCGGGGTTTCCTTTTGCCGCTCCGTCTGTAAATATTGTAATCATAGTGCAAATAAAGGCAGATAAATTAAAAAAACCGCTCCTAGATTTAGTCTTTGAGCAGGTCTTATCTCAGATCATCTCACCTGTGAACAAGGCGCTTTTGAAAATCTTGATGGCAATGGAAAGGAGAATAATCCCGAAAATTCTTCTCAAGACATCCAATCCGGTTTTACCCAATTTCCTCTCCAGCCAATTGGTACTTTTCAACACTCCGTACACAATCGCAAGGTTGATGATCATCCCAACTGCGATATTCGCTTGGGTATATTCCGCTTTCAATGTCAAAATGGTAGTCAGTGTCCCCGCACCGGCGATTAAAGGAAAGGCGATGGGCACAATAGATGCACTTGTGGTAGAAGCCTCAGGATCCGGTTTGAAGAGCTCAATACCCAAAATCATCTCAGCACCGATAGCAAAAATGATCAAAGCACCTGCTATCGCAAAGTCATCGACTCCGATGCCAAACAATTTCAAGATGGATTCGCCAAAAAATAAAAACAAGATCATCAGGATACCTGCTGCAATCGTGGCTTTTGCTGACTGTATGTGACCGACTTTTTTCCTGAGATTGATGACGATAGGGATAGAACCCAATATATCAATCACAGAAAAAAGGATAAGGGTAACTGAGAAAATCTCTTTGATACTGAACATCCGATTAATATTTCTTCAGAAAGTCCACCAGTTTTGAAAATTCCGACTCGGTGATTGCCGGGAAATTGGCAATCCTAAAGCTTGTCGGCTTCAACGCCCCATATCCGCTGCCCAATTGCATACCCTCTTTTTCTGCCGCCTTTTTGATTTCTGAGATAAATTCTTCTTTTCCTGATATTGCCAAAACCGTACTGCTTCTGGCTTCGGGATTTTGGATCAACATCATCAATTTGGAGGTATTTGCGATGGTATTCTCCAAACTCCTCATTCTTTCTTGGGTCTGTTGGTCGACATGCTGGATTTCCGGCATGTCCTGAAGCACACGGTAAAGCAAGTAAATCCCAAAAACATTTGGCGTGTAATGGGTCTGGTAAATTTGCGCATTTTCCAACATGAAATTCAAACTGTTGTAACGGCCTTTTTCACCTTTGTCTTTTGCCTTTGCAATTGCCTTTGGAGAAACTATCAAAATACCCAATCCTGCCGGAAGACCGAAACATTTTTGGACAGATGCATACCAAATGTCCGCCAATGTAAAATCCAATTCGATTCCAGACATGGAGGAAGTAGTATCCACTGCTATCATTTTTTCAGGATATTTATTCGCAATTGCGGAGATCGTCTCATTCGTCACCTGGGTACCGTTGGAAGTCTCGTTTTGTGTAACCGCAATCAGGTCAAATTCCTCTCCGATTAGCAATGTTTCCACATCAACGGTCAGGTCTGCATCCAGCTTATGGGCAAACGTTTTGGGTTCAATGTATTTCGCATATTCAAACCACTTCTTTCCAAAAGAGCCAGAAAATATATGGTAGCCCGCAGACTGCACGATGGATTGGGAGATGATTTCCCAACTTTCAGTAGCGGATGAAGTAAAAAGGAGTTTGTAATCTTGGGGCATGTGCAGTTTTTCCCGCATCAGGGTTTCTGTTTCCTGATACAGGTTCATAAATACTGCCGAGCGGTGGTTGGCGCTCAAAATTCCTTTTTCGTATGCTTCCTGCATGTATTGGGGAAGGCTATCATAGACCTTGGAAGGTCCAGGAGCAAATGTAACCATGGTCATTTAGTTGTTGAGAAAATATCGGATAGCCAATTCATAGCCTTTGAGTCCTAGGCCTGAAATCATGCCCACGCATTCTTTGGTGATGATACTCTTATGACGGAATTCCTCCCGCTTGTAAATATTCGAAATATGGACTTCCAAAACCGGCGTCTTCACTCCTGCGATCGCATCTGAAATAGCCACCGAAGTATGGGTATATCCACCGGCATTGAGCAAAATGGCATCAAAGGTAAACCCTACTTCATGGATTTTGTTGATGATTTCCCCTTCAATATTATTTTGGTAGTAGTGAAGATCTATCTCCGAAAATTTCGTCCTGAGGCTTTCAAAGTAATCTTCAAAAGAAGTACTTCCATAAATCTCAGGTTCTCTTTTACCAAGAAGATTGAGATTGGGGCCATTGATGATGATGATTTTCAAGGTCAAATAGGTTAAGTGGATATCAAAGGTCAAAGTTAAGCAAGGTTTTGTTTTTTATGGATATAGCTCATTGAGAAAAGTAATTATTTATATTTATGGAAATAATTGACCGAAAAGATGAAAGTAATTTTGGAAATAGAAGATGAAAAACTAGACGATTTCATTTCACTGATTCAATCAATAGGTTATGCACATTTCACTGAAGAAATGGAAATTCCTGTTTGGCAACAAAATGAGGTACTTAAAAGGCTGATAGATCTCGAAAAGGGAATAACATCCAAAAGAGATTGGGATACAGCAAAATTGGAAATTTTTAAATCATAATGGATTATATTGTTTCAATCCCAAAAAAAGCCGAAAAGGATTTGAGAGAAGCTTTTTTATGGTACGAAGAAAAAAAACCACGTTTAGGTTTTTTATTCAAAGACTTTTTGGAAACGGCAATTCCAAGCATCAAACAAAACCCTTAAAATCTCAAATTCGCTACAAAAATATCAGAATCAGATTTATAAATAAATTCCATTTTGGAATTCATTATACGGTTTTGGAAAGTGAAATTAAAAACCTTGCCGTTTTACATACTTCATTGGAGCCTAAAATGTGGCAAAAAAAATAACCTGACATGTCCAACCATTGGGATGCTTACCTTCGCCAATTCCAACATTACCTCAAGCTTGAACGCTCGCTAAGCCAAAACTCCATGTTGGCTTACCAACAGGATATGGAAAAGCTGAGCAGGTATATGGTGAAGAATTTTCCTGATGTCAAACCGACTGAAGTAAAGTTACAGCACCTGCGGTACTTTGTGAATGGACTTGCTGAACTTGAAATCTCGGAATATACACAGGCTAGGATTATCTCGGGCATTAAAGCATTTTTCAGGTTCCTGATGTATGAAGACCGGATCACCGAAGATCCTGCACAGCTTTTGGAAGCGCCAAAGCTTGGCCGCAAACTTCCCGATACACTTAGCTACATTGAAATCAACCAAATCCTCGAAAGCATTCCCTTGGATGAACGGGAAGGTCACAGAAACCGCGCTATCTTGGAGGTCCTGTATAGTTCAGGTTTAAGGGTATCGGAATTGACCGATCTGAAAATCGGAAATGTCTACGCAGATATCGGATTCCTAAGGGTAATCGGAAAAGGCAACAAAGAAAGATTGGTCCCTATTGGTAGGGATGCATTGAAGTATCTGAAAATTTATGTTGAAGAAAAAAGAAAAGATATCAATCCTGTCAAAGGCCATGAACAATACGTTTTTCTCAACCGACGCGGAAAGAAACTCAGCCGCGTCATGATTTTTCTCATCATCAAAAAGCAAGTTGAAGCCATCGGGCTGAAGAAGAATGTAAGCCCCCATACCTTTAGACACAGTTTTGCGACACACCTTATAGAAGGGGGTGCTGATCTCCGTGCAGTGCAGGAAATGCTAGGCCATGAAAGCATCACTACCACAGAGATTTATACCCACTTGGACAGGGATTACCTGAGACAGGTGCTCAATGAATTTCATCCAAGGAAATAAGCCGGATTTTTTTCCTTTTTCACATGCATTTACCTTAATTTAGCAAATTGAAAAAACCTGACCGTTGTGTATAAATCATTCATAAAACCAATACTTTTTCTCAAAAATCCTGAAGACGCCCACTATTTTACTTTTTCCTGGATAAAAAGAACATTCAATCTTCCCCTTATCAAAAATATCATAGAAGGGATATTTGATTACCAGAACCCCATCTTGGAGAGAGAAGTCTTTGGCCTTCATTTCAAAAATCCGGTAGGCCTTGCAGCCGGCTTTGACAAAGATGCCAAGCTTATTGAAGAAATGGCCATGTTGGGTTTTGGCTTTATTGAAATTGGGACACTGACTCCAAAACCTCAGGAAGGCAATCCGCTCCCGAGGCTGTTCAGGTTACCCGAAGACGAGGCTTTGATCAATAGGATGGGGTTCAATAACGGCGGTGTGGAAGAAGCCATCAAAAGACTACAGGATATCAAAACCGACGTTCTTATCGGCGGAAACATCGGGAAAAACAAATTGACTCCAAACGAAAAAGCAGCTGATGATTACCTCTATTGTCTCCATGCGTTACATCCATATGTAGATTATTTCGTAGTCAATGTCAGTTCTCCAAATACGCCAAACCTTCGTGAACTTCAAGAGAAAGGGCCTTTGAAAAAACTGCTGCTTGCAGTCAAAGAAGCAAATTCGAGAAAATCCAGACCCAAGCCAATACTCTTAAAAATAGCACCCGACCTTACTGTGGGCCAACTCGACGATATCATAGAGATAGTCATCGAAACAAAGATTGATGGTGTCATTGCGACCAATACGACCACTGACAGGTCCCAATTAAATACTGACGCTTCCAAAGTCGAAGCTATCGGGGCGGGTGGCGTAAGCGGAAAAGTCTTAGCCAAAAGAAGCACAGAAGTCATCAGATACCTTTCAAGCCAATCCAACAATGCATTTCCTATTATTGGGGTGGGTGGGATTTTCTCAGCGCAAGATGCTATCGATAAATTGGAAGCAGGCGCTTCGCTCGTACAAGTGTATACCGGAATGGTGTATGAGGGACCCGGACTGGTCAAAAAAATAAATAAAGGATTGGTCAAGTATTTGCAGAGGAAATCAAAATAATCCTAGCTGACTTTAAATACATCATGGTTAATTCTTTACAATTGGTTTAAGGAATTTGTAAAACTCCTAGTTTTAGAATCTGTATATTTCACCCATCTTCCTTTAATTTGGAGATTGACAGTAAAAAACAAATATGGCTTCGGATACCCCAAAAACAAATACTTTCAGAAAAAAAGGTGATACCAAACCCAAAGCTGAGGAAACCCCATCCGGGAAGTTGTCTACGGCCTTTGCAAAGGATAAAAGGATCCCCCTTGCAATCGGGATTATCCTGATGTCATTTTCTGTTTTTTTGTTTTTTGCGTTTTTGAGTTACATCTTTTCGGGAAAAGCTGACCAAAGTCTCGTTGTTTCAGAAATGGAGGAGGGAATCAGGACAACTGCTTCCGAAACCAGAAATTGGCTTGGCCTGTTTGGTGCCAAGATGTCTGATATTTTCATCAGAAGGTGGTTTGGTTTGGCGGCTTTTCTTCTTCCCCCTTATCTGTTTTTCCTTGGCTTCAAATTGGCCTTCAAAAAATCTCTTGTGTCCCTTTCCAGATACAGTGGTTTTGCATTGTTTTTTGCATTTTGGATAGGGCTTGTGACTGGATACTTTGTACAATTGGCGGATGGTTTCAGCACCTTGGGATACATAAGCGGAGGATTTGGATTCGAACTCGGACTTTTGGCAGATGAGTTTTTGGGATGGGGAACTATCATTTTGATCATTGGTTCCATTTTGATTTTCACTATATTTTACTATAATATCAACCAACTTGATTGGGTTTCCAGTCCGCTATTTTCCAGATCAAAAGATAAAAATACCGGACCGGAACCGGAAATTGACTTTAGAGACGAATTGGAAGAAACTAAAGACGAAAATGGTTTTGAGGATGACTTGGAAGAAATAGACTTGGAGGAAGAGGCCAGTTCATGGACCATCAAGTCAGAGGAAAAAGACAAATCCAAACCTGTAAAAAGCCCAGTTTTCAATATTCAGGGGGACGACATCTTGGAGGAAGAACCGATTCTTGATAAAGTCGAAGAAAAGAAATTTGCCATCAACAAACCAAAAGAAGAGAAGACAGCTCTTGAAGTGGAAAACCTCGATCCATACGACCCGACTTTAGATCTTCCGCATTATAAGTATCCCACCTTGGATTTGCTCAATGAATATGATGTCCAAAAAGTGACTGTCTCGAGGCAGGAACTTGAGGAAAACAAGAATAAGATTGTCGAGACTCTTGTCAATTTCAAAATCGGAATACAGGAAATCAAAGCAACCATCGGCCCAACTGTCACTTTGTATGAAATCATCCCTGATCCGGGGGTCAAAATTTCCAAAATCAAAAACCTGGAGGATGATATTGCACTGAGCTTGGCGGCATTGGGAATCAGGATCATTGCCCCGATGCCCGGCAAAGGAACAATCGGCATAGAGGTACCGAATAAAAACAGGGAATTGGTTCCTGCCAAGGCTGTTTTGGGTACAGAGAAGTTTTTGCACAGTGACAAAGACTTGCCTGTGGCATTGGGCAAAACCATCTCCAACGAAGTCTTTGTCATGGACTTGGCTAAGATGCCCCATTTGCTGATGGCAGGCGCGACAGGTCAGGGAAAATCAGTTGGGTTGAATATGATTTTGGCTTCTTTGGTTTATAAGAAGCATCCTTCTCAATTGAAGTTTGTTCTCGTGGATCCCAAAAAAGTGGAATTGACACTTTTTAATAAAATTGAAAGGCATTTCCTTGCGAAACTTCCGGGAACAGGTGAAGCCATCATTACCGACACCAAAAAGGTTATTTACACCCTCAATTCTCTTTGTATCGAAATGGATAACCGCTATGATCTGCTCAAAGATGCCGGCTGTAGAAATCTCAAGGAATACAATGCGAAGTTTGTCGCACGGAAACTCAGTCCTGAAAAAGGCCATAAATTCATGCCATACATTGTTTTGGTAATTGATGAATTGGCAGATCTGATGATGACAGCAGGTAAGGAAATCGAAGCGCCGATAGCCAGACTTGCCCAGCTAGCCAGAGCTATTGGTATCCACTTGGTAGTGGCGACGCAGAGACCTTCTGTCAATGTGATCACAGGTATCATCAAGGCCAATTTCCCGGCAAGGCTTTCGTTCAGAGTAACCTCCAAAATCGACAGCCGAACTATTCTTGATGCGGGAGGTGCAGAGCAATTGATCGGTATGGGAGACATGCTGCTTTCACAGGGATCAGATGTGACACGTATCCAATGTGCATTTTTGGATACTCCTGAGGTGGATTCCATCTGTGATTGGATCGGAGCCCAAAAAGGCTATCCTGACGCCTATTTACTTCCTGAGTTTGCAGGTGAGGAAGGTGAAGGAAGCCTTTCTGATATCGATTTATCAGATAGGGATCCATTATTTGACGATGCGGCAAGGCTGATCGTATTGCATCAGCAAGGCAGCACTTCTCTGATCCAAAGAAAACTCAAACTTGGATATAACCGTGCGGGACGTATTGTGGACCAATTGGAAGCTGCAGGTATCGTAGGCCAATTTGAAGGAAGCAAAGCCCGGGAGGTCCTGATACAGGACGAGGCAAGTTTGGAACGGTTATTGAACAATTTGTAAAAATCCAGATTAAAATAATGGAAGTAATATTTTCCCAATTATTAAAATGAAAAAAATCACAGCAACTTTAATTCTTTCCTTTTTTCTTATCTCTTGGGGCTTTTCCCAGACAAAGGATCCAAAAGCTAAAGCAGTTTTGGATGGAGTCAGCCAAAAATACGCTTCCAACAAGGGATTAAAAGCGAGCTTTGACTTTTCTTACACTGATGTTTCTGACAGCCGTGCGCAAAACCAAAGCGGGGAAATAGCCATCAAAGGTGATAAATACCACCTGAAACTGCCCGAGCAAGAAATATTCAACAATGGAAAAACTGTTTGGACTTATATCGTATCTGACAATTATAAAGAGGTGACGATCAATAATGCCTCGGATATGGAAAATGAACTGACGCCATCTTCAGTCTACAACATTTACCAAAAAGGATACAATTACAAATTGATCGGGGAAAAAACAGAAAAAGGCGAAGTCATCCAAGAAATAGAACTAACTGCCGAAAAAGCAAATGCACCGTTCAAAAGAGTCAAGTTGTTCATTGATAAAAACAAAAAAGACCTGATCAGTTGGGAAATTTATGATGACCAAGGCGGAATTTTCAAGTATAAATTCAAATCTGTCAATACCAATGCCGAACTGACAGATGACTATTTCACATTCAATCCTCAGAAATACGGAAAGATTGAAATAATCGATCTCCGCTGATTTTGATTTTAATTCCTATTTTTGGGAAAATTCTTCAGGATGACCCGACAGGAACTATTTGAACAAATCAAAATAAAGCAATCTTTTTTGTGTGTAGGTCTTGATACTGACCTCAATAAAATCCCAAGCCATCTTCAAAAAGAGGCTGATCCAATTTTTGAATTCAACAAGCAAATCATCGATCAGACCGCTGATTTTGCTGTTGCGTACAAACCCAATGTTGCTTTTTACGAGGCATTGGGACCGAGAGGTTGGGAAAGCCTCTCAAAGACTTTGGACTATATACCCAAAAATATTTTTACCATTGCAGATGCCAAGCGGGGCGATATCGGAAATACTTCCGGGCTTTATGCCAAGGCTTTCTTTGAAACAATGGATTTTGACTCGATCACCGTCGCACCTTACATGGGCATCGACAGCGTCAGTCCATTTCTTTCCTATGAAAACAAATGGGTCATATTATTGGCTTTGACTTCCAATGAAGGGAGTTTGGATTTTCAGTTTTCGGAGTTGAAAAACGGCAAACATGTCTACCAGGAAGTTTTGGAAAAGAGCAGTAAATGGGGCAACCGGGATAACATGATGTATGTAATCGGCGCAACACGTGGAGAAAAAATAGGCGAGGTCAGGCAAATCGTTCCCGACCATTTTTTCCTTGTCCCGGGAGTTGGCGCCCAGGGCGGTAATTTGGCAGATGTGGCCAAATACGCAATGAACAGCAGCTGCGGACTTTTGGTCAATTCCTCCCGCGGAATCATCTATGCAGGTAGCGGTGCAGATTTTGGAATGGCTGCCCGAAAAGAAGCAGAGAAACTTCAACAGGAAATGGAGGCTTTGCTAAACAAATACTGCTTTTAAAAAGACATTTTTAACATAAAAAAAGCCATGGAAACTTTTATAGATTTCCATGGCTTTTTTCTTTTACTTAAATTGATGTTATTTCTCAGCCATTACTTTTTTGATGTAGGCCACACTTTGGGGGATTTGTTGGACCGACCTCGAAGATTCGTCTTCTATGATCAGGTATTTGGTCCCTGATTTTTGGGCTTGTTTGATGAGGCCTTTGACGTCTATGTCTCCCGTACCCAGTACCACATTGGATTCGACATCACCTTTTCCGTCAGAACTGCCAGGCGTTCCTTTTGCCCTGTCTTTCAAATGAAGCAAAGGAAATTTGCTAGGATATTTTTTCATAATGGCTAAAGGATCTCCTCCACCCATTTGGACCCAAAACACATCCATATTGAACGCATAATTTTTGGCATTCTTCAGTAATTCATCAAACAAAACTCCATTCCCATGAGCAGCAAATTCATATCCATGTGGATGGTAACACAAGGTAATCCCTGCATCTTTCAGAATTTTTCCAGCTTTGTTGAATAGCGCAACAGCATCTTGGGTTTCCTTGATGCTAAACTGACCTGAGGTATGGGGAATCCAAAAACAGGTGGCGTACTTTGCTCCAAAGGCTTTGGCGTTGTCAATGATAACTTGTGGATTTTCTTGAAGCTGTTTGTAATCTGCCCCGACTGCGACCACAGAAATGCCTAATCCTGAGATAAAACTTTTGTACTCTTCCTGACTCATGCCGTAGGTGCCACCGCCTTCAATGAAATTGATTCCCATTTTTGGAATGAGTGAATGAGTGCCTTTGACATCGGTTTTCATTTCATTTCGGAGACTATACATTTGGAGAGCGATTTCCTGTGCATAGACTTCTTTTGTCCCAAGAAATGCAAGGAATAAAAGAAGGATTTTCATTAATTGGTTTTTCATAGGTTTTTTTATTGGGTTTGTTTGTCGGAATATACTTAAAATCAAAAGATTTGTCCTACATGATTTTGACCAATGGAAATTTTACCATCCAAAAAAAAATCAAATGATATTTTTGGGATACTTTGCTAAATTACTGACCAAAAACCAAATAACCCATGACAGATTTCTCTAGAAGACAATTTATCAAACAAACCGCCCTTGCGGGTGCCGCTTTGACCATCCAGCCAGTCTTATCCTTCTCCATGACTCCTGACACCATCATTGGTCATGGAGATTTCAAATACAAAGTAGATACCGCTTGGGGAAACCTTGACCCCAATAAGTATCCGGTAATCAATTGCCATGAAATGGTGATGGACAAAAAAGGCAGAATGCTGATGGTAACCGATGAGGCCAAAAACAACATCATCATTTACGACCAATCAGGAAAATACCTGGATTCCTGGACTTTAGGTTTGGGATCAGCACATGGCCTAAGCTTGGTAAACGAAGGGGGAGAACAGTTTTTATGGATTGTCGACAATGGCGGTAGGGTAATCAAAACTGACCTGAAAGGAAAAATAATCACAGAAATAGCGACGCCGAAAAGCCAAGGTATCTATAAAGAAGGGATGCGGTATACCCCAACAGAAACTGTCGTCGCGCCAAACGGCGACTTGTATATCACCGATGGATATGGTTCGCAATATGTGCTTCAATATGACAGCAAAGGTAATTTTATCCGGATGTTCGGTGGTGACGGCCATGGTGACGCCCAATTCAAAACTGTCCATGGAATAACGGTTGACCAAAGAAAAGGTGGAGCTCCTACCCTGCTTTGCACTTCAAGGGGTCATAATTCTTTCAAACGTTTTACGATGGAGGGGGAATATATTGAAACCCTTTTCCTTCCCGGGGCATTTGTATGCCGACCGGTCATCCACGGCAAAAATCTCTATGCTGGGGTCTGTTGGTCTAGGTCTAAATACCTAGAGCAAATGGACAATTCGGGATTTGTAACCATTCTGGATGAAAACAACAAAGTAGTCTCTAACCCTGGCGGTACCGAACCAAAATACATTGATGGAGAACTCCAATTGATGGTCCAAAAAGAACCTATATTCAAGCACTGCCATGATGTATGCATAGACCAAGACGAGAACATCTATGTCTGTCAGTGGAATGCAGCAAAAAGTTATCCCATCAAGCTGACAAGGGTATAATCCTTAAAGTCTATTAATTTCCAGCAGTCAATAAGGGGGCAATTTGTTCATCCGAGATGACACCAGAAGGCAATTCTGTGATTTTCAGGTTTCTGAAATGAATCGGAGCACCTTCTGATTCGAGACAGATATATCCCTTTTTCTGACTTGATTGGCTGATGCCGTTGACAAACTTTCCATTGACGGAGAGTTTGACAACGCCATCTACGCAAATGACAACGTAAGTATTCCACTCTCCTTTACCCAAGCATCGATTTTCAATAGATTTGCTCCGGGTTCCCCTAGGGTTATCCGGAACAGTAGTCACTCCCCCTACGCCAAAAAGTTCACCATGAACATAGGCAATCGGCGGTAAGATACCATCCCTTTTATTCTGATTTACCCAATCCAACTCCAGCATTTGGACTTCTACCCCGTCAGGCAAACGTTGCTCTCCGGGTATAGCACTACTCCAAACAAAAGTACCTGAATTGCCTCCTGCTTCCATGTGCTTCCATTCTATGTACATGATGAAGTTTTCATATTGCTTTTCGGACCGGACCACTCCGATCGGCAATCCCTTACAAACGAGCTCCAGTCCTTCAAAATACCAGGTGTCTTTTTCAGTATTTACATTTAACCATTTCAGGACAGTCTCCTTTGGTGCCTGATCAGAGATCAGCGCTTCAAGTCCCCTTGATTTTCCAAATTCAAATAAATATTCCTGAGAAAAAACTTGGTGATTTGAGCTTAGGAGCAGAAACAAGACCATGTAGGTTGTTTTGAAGGTTTTCATATCAAGGTAGTTTCGTAACAAGGGAAGTGACAAATTGAATCGATCGAATCCGGGAAGTTTGATTAAAAAAATTTGGTTTTCCCCGGGATAGCCACCTGTGAAACAGGCCATTTTAAATCCCAATCATAGTCATCCAATTTAGGTCCCAAGGTTTGATTGGAGTTTAGTGCTTCTTGCCATCCGATTGTTTGCCCGGTATAGCCTGCCATTCTGCCCAAAACCGCCAACATGGTACTATTTGCCATAAGGTCTCCTTCGTTGATTGGTTTACCGGATCTAATGGCAGCAAACAATTTTTCATGTTGGGTTTCATATGGATTGTTTTTTTCACCTGCATATTGCCATGCATTTTGGCCCTCTACACGGTTTATCTGCCTGCCTATATCCACAAGTGCATTTCCGGTTCTTCCCATGATTTCTGCCTTGTTGACATTCGAGCAACCTTGTTGCTGTCTGCTGAAATGAATTCCTTTTGCTCCATTTTCATATTCATACTCAATGGCAAAATGGTCATAAATATTTCCGTATTTTTCTTCAGTACGTGATTGTCTTCCACCCGAACCTGTAGCTTTGACAGGAAGTTTGTCACCAAAGGCCCAGGACATCATATCAAGGCTATGAACCATCATTTCTACGATATAATCACCCGAAAGCCAATCATAGTAATACCAGTTTCTCAATTGGTATTCCATCTCTTTCCATTCGGGCTTTCTGTCTTTATACCAAAGTCCTCCCCCATTTCTTACCGTAAGCACCGATCTCACTTCGCCTATATCCCCATTATTGATTTTTTCAAAAAGTGCCCTTTTGGGAAAATCATATCTAAAAGTAAATCCCGATACCACTGAGAGGTTTTTAGCTTTGGCTTCTCTGACAGTCTCCAAGACGCTCCGGACACCAGGTGCATCTACTGCCACAGGCTTTTCACAAAACACATGTTTACCTGAGGCTATTGCTGCTTTGAAATGACCCGGCCTGAATGCAGGAGGTGTCGTTAGAATCACTACATCCACATCAGAATCAAGAACTTTTTTATATGCATCAAAACCTACAAACCGGTTTGCCTTATCTACATGAACCTGCTTGGGATTTGCTTCCGAAAGTGATTGGTACGATTCATCCAAATAATCCGAAAATATATCCCCCATACAAGTCAGGACAGCATCAGAATCTGCTTTCAATGCCTGCAGAGCCGCTCCTGTTCCCCTTCCTCCACATCCAATCAATCCCACTTTGAGAATATTATTTTTCATAGCAAAAGCCGAATTGATCTGAAATACAAAAGGCAGAGCAGTACTTCCAATCAAAGCTGCTCCTGTCGATTTCAGGAAATTCCTCCTGTCTTTTATACTGTGTGAATTTTTATCGGACATATTGTAGCTTTTTATTTTGGGTCTTAAAAAGAGAATAAATTTTTTCAATCACTTTTTTATCTTAATTATCATGAAAATACAACATCATTATAGTATATCAAAAAAAATTAAGGTTAACCTTAAATTCCAAATCATCAATAAAATGCGTGATAGTCAAGCCATGGAATAGGTTGGGTTTTTGAAAAGAAAAAAGACATAGCGGTTATTGAAATTCCTTTGAAAAAACGTTCTAAGCCGGGAATTACATCAAATAACCTGTCCCGTAAAAAACACAAATCTCCCAAATTTTATCAATATATTGTAAATGATAGAGATCAAAATCCTGAACCTTTTGTACATATTCACCTTAACGCACCACGCAGAAACATGAAATCATCAAAAGATTCAAGAAGAGATTTTCTCAAAAAATCCATCGCAGGAACTGCTGCATTCTCGATTGGCGGAATTCTTCCTGCATTCAGCCCAAAAAGCTATGGAAAAATCCTTGGAGCAAATGAAAGAATCAAGGTTTCTGTAATGGGAGTCAACAGCCGTGGAAATGCATTGGCGCAGAATTTTGCAAACCAGCCAAACGCCGAAGTAATCCATATCTGTGATGTGGATCAGTTGGCTGCACAAAAATGCATCAGCGCAGTGTCAAAAATCCAAGACTCAGCACCAAAAGCCACTCAGGATTTTAGAAAAAGCCTTGAAGACAAAGATGTGGACGTATTGGTCATCGCTGCACCTGACCATTGGCATGCACCTGCTGCCATTCTTGCCTGCAAGGCAGGAAAAGATATTTACCTAGAAAAACCTTCCAGCCATAATCCTAATGAAGGGGAAATCCTGTTGGCAGTAGCCGCCAAATACAAAAGGCTGATCCAAATGGGCAACCAAAGAAGGTCATGGCCCAATGTAGCTGCCGGTATCAAAGAAGTCCATGATGGCATAATCGGCAGGCCATATTTTGCCAAAACATGGTACACCAATAACCGGGGACCAATAGGCATCGGAAAAAAAGTAGCTGTCCCCTCCAATCTGAATTATGATTTATGGCAAGGCCCGGCGCCACGGGAAGATTACAGGGACAATATTATCCACTACAATTGGCATTGGTTCTGGAACTGGGGAACAGGTGAAGCTTTGAACAACGGAACCCATATGGTCGATCTGGCAAGGTGGGGACTGGGTGTGGAATTCCCGACTAAAGTCACTTCTGCTGGAGGAAGATATCGCTATCAGGACGATTGGGAAACACCGGATACACAAATGATCAATCTGGAATTTGAAAATAAAACAATGATCAGTTGGGAGGGAAGAAGCTGCAATGGTATCAACAATGAAGGATCAAGCGTTGGAGTAATTTTTTACGGGGAAGAAGGCTCAGTAAATATCGGCGGTGGCAATGCCTACTCCATTTATGACTTAAAAAACAACCTTGTCAAAGAAGTGAAATATGACCGACCCGTGGATGCGAGAAACCTATCAGATCCAACCCAAGAACTGGATGCCATTCATATCCAAAACATGTTTGATGGGATCAAAAAAGGAATACCCCTTGCTGCGGAAATTGTCGGAGGGCAAGCTAGTACGCTTTTGGTCCAGTTGGGAAACATCGCTCAAAGGACCGGTGAAACTTTGAATGTAAATCCTAAAAACGGCCACATTATAGGCAGCAAAGAAGCAGCGAAATTTTGGAGTAGGGATTACCAGAGCGGGTGGGAACCGACATTATAAGATTTGTTTTGAACCCCATTTCCACCCGGCCTGACCATGAAGCTTACCTCCCTTGACCTGATTGTAATTGGCTTATTTTTTCTTCTGATGCTCATCATCGGGGTATATTCCTATTTTCGCAATAAAAATGCTTCCGATTATTTTATTGCGGGGGGAAATTTACCTTGGTGGTTGTCAGGAATTTCACATCATGTGTCAGGGTATAGCGGGGCAGTTTTTGTCGCTTACGCAGCCATAGCCTATACCCATGGTTTTACAATATATGTCTGGTGGGCATTTACGATTGGCTTGACTGTTTTGGCCAGTGCCAAAGTCTTTCCTGTATTTTGGGTCAGGCTTCGCAAAAAATTCCATATCCAATCTCCTTTGGAGTTCCTTGCCCGACGATACAATATCCTCACCCAACAGGTTATGGCATGGAGCAGAGTGCTATTGAAACTATTTGATATAGGTGCGAAGTGGGCTTCCATTGCCATTTTGCTGAATGTATTTACCGGAATTAGTCTGCCTATTGGGATTTTGATTTCAGGGGGAATATCACTTTTGTATATCACTTTTGGTGGATTATGGGCAGTCGTGATTACCGATTTTGCACAATTTCTAATCCAATTAATGGGAGGTATCGTGATGTTTGTAGCAGTTTTATATAAACTTGACGGACTGGAAAGTATTTTTACGATCTGGGACAAATTGCCTCCAGAAAACAGCCAACTATTTTATGAGCCCTATGGAGTCGGATTTGCACTTGCCTTTTTGTTTATAAACTTTCTCTCTTACAATGGGGGCCAATGGAATCTTGCGACCCGCTATATTTCTTCTCCTTCCGAATCGCAGGCGACCAAGGCGGCTCGGCTTTCAGGTTGGCTTTACCTGATTTGGCCTTTGATTTTGTTTTTTCCGATGTGGGCTGCGCCCATACTGCTCCCTAACTTGACGGATCCAAGTCAGTCTTATGGCCAACTTACCCTTTTGCTTTTACCCTCAGGATTGGTTGGATTGGTGATTGCATCTCTTTTTGCCAATACCATGTCTATGACTTCCTCAGATATTAATACCATCTCAGCTGTCATTACGAGAGATATTCTGCCAAACATTTCGAGGAAATTCACACTTGACAAAATTTCCTTGCGCACAGCGAGGATTACCACTTTCATATTTACCTTAATGACCATCATCATAGCCCTCCAATATGAATCCTTTGGGGGAATCTTGGGTCTGATTATTTCGTGGTTTGGGGCTTTGGTGGGGCCGATTGCCGTACCGATGCTTTTTGGGGTTATCCCTGCTTTCAAATCCTGTGGACCTGTTGCTGCCATCAGTTCCATGTTTGCAGGACTCCTGACTTTTATCATTACCAAAAATGTCGAAGTCGGCAGCTTGGCCTTACAGGTAAGCCTTCCACTGATCGTTTCAACGTTGGTTTTTATTACCATTGGATTTACCCAAATCGGCACCGTTCCGGAAAAAGTAAAATCCATGCTCCAAGAGATCAGTAAAGAATAAAAAACCATCAGAAATTATGGAACTGAATGTATTCAATTCAAGACAGGAAATGGGCAAGGCTGCAGCTAAAGCGGTAGAGACAAGGATTCTGAAAGTTTTGGAAGAAAAAGAAAACATAAGAATTGTTTTTGCAGCAGCACCTTCACAAAATGAATTTTTGGCTGCTTTAAGCATTTCGGAAGTCATCCCTTGGGAGAGAATCACTGCTTTCCACATGGATGAATATGTTGGTTTAAGTAAAGATTCTCCTGCCCTTTTTTCCAATTTTCTAAAAAGAAAACTGTTTGACAAATTGCCATTCCGGGAAATCCATCTGATCGATGGCAACCAAAACACGAATACAGAATGCCAACGCTACGCCAGTTTGCTGCATCATGCTCCCATTGACTTGGTCTGCATGGGAATAGGAGAAAACGGACATATCGCATTCAATGATCCTCCTGTGGCAGATTTCAATGATGACCAAACAGTAAAAACGGTGGAACTAGATGCTATCTGCCGGCAACAACAAGTCAATGACGGTTGCTTTCCAACTTTGGAAGCAGTCCCTACCCATGCCTTGACATTGACGGTACCTATACTATTGAATGCGGATTTTATCTGCTGTGTTGTACCTAGTCAAAGCAAAAAACAAGCAGTCACGGCAACAATTTCAGGACCAATAGAGCCTCAATGCCCGTCCTCTATTTTAAGGATCCATGGGAATTGTCATTTATTCACAGATACAGAAGCATATTCTGAAAAATTGAAACCAGCTGATAAAAATGAATTCATCGGAATCGACTGCCTTACCGGAAAACTTGCGATATTCAATTCTAAAAAAAAGTATTATCAAACAAGGATCAAACCATTCCAAAAACATTTAAACCAGAATATCTATTTTGGGCCGGGATTGGTGGATTTGCAGATTAACGGCGTCAATTGTATCGATTTTAATGATTCAAAAATCACCGTTTCGGATATTGAAAAAGCAACCTCATTTTTGCTAAGCCAAGGAGTGACGACCTTTTTTCCAACGCTGATTACCAACGAAAATCAAACCGTTATTTCGATTTTAAAAACCTTCAAAAAAGCCTGTGAAAACAGCCCTTTAGTGGCCTCTTGTATCGGGGGTATTCATCTTGAAGGGCCATTTATTTCCGCTGAAGAAGGTGCAAAAGGTGCCCACGACCCCAAATACATCCAAAAACCAAATTGGGATTTGGTCAAGGTATTTCAGGATGCTTCTGGCGGCATAATCAAACTCATTACCATGGCTCCGGAATTGGAAAATGCCACAACATTCATAAAAAATTGCTGTGAAAATGGAATAAAAGTGGCATTCGGACATAGCAATGCCTCATTTGATGATTTAGAAAAAGGAGTAGAAGCAGGAGCAAGCCTTTCTACACACTTGGGAAATGCAGTTCCGTTGATGCTTCCCCGTCATCCCAATATCCTTTGGGACCAGCTTGCACTCAACCAACTACATGCAAGTTTGATCGCAGATGGATTTCATATTCCCGATTCATTTTTAAAGGTAGTTTTGAAAATAAAAGGAGAAAAAGCCTTTTTGGTGAGCGATGCAACAAAATTTTGCAGCATGCCGGCAGGAGAATACAAAACCCATATCGGAGAAGAAGTAATCTTGTCTCCAAATGGAAAATTATCACTAAAAAACGGCCACGGATTATTGGCAGGAGCAAGTAAAACCATACTTGAAGGCCTACAGTATCTCATTGAAAAAAAGCTGACCAACCTATCTGAAGCCTGGAAAATGGCCTCTGTTTTTCCGGCTGCATTTATGGGCATTGATATTCAGAAATCAAAAGGAATCAATGATCTTGTGCTTTTCACTCTTGAAGACGATAAAAAAATTACAATTCTTAAAATCATAAAGAACGAAGAGGTTCGTGAAAATTGACGCAAATAGCTTCTTTGCGACAGTAAATTTCCATTCGCGACAAAAAATTGTCGTAAATGATAAATTATTTGTCGTGAATAGTTTATTCCCGACATTTTCTGTAAATTTGTCGGGAATGAGAGGTATGAAAATTTCAAAAGGCAAAGTATTAAATTCCATTAAGGACGTTTTAATAAAATTTCCTGAAGGAATCACTGTAGAAGAAATCAAAGAAAACCTGGATTTTGAAATAGAAATAAGAACCTTACAACGGAGACTTAAAGACCTTAAAGAAAGTAGGGAAATTTATGTAACAGGTGGATCAAAGGCAACAAAATACCATCTTGTCTATGACAGAAATGTATTAAGAGAACCAGACCCACCAAAATTTATATTGGCAAAAAAGGAAGAAATTCCAATTTCTAAAGAGGGAAAAAGCGTCAGGAATACACTCTCAAAACCCCTAATAAGTAGACCTAGAGTTGGATACAACCGCCAGTTTTTGGAATCTTATAGACCCAATATAGACCAATACCTGACTGAAAGAGAGATCAAAAAACTGACAGAACTGGGAAAAACCGGAAACTCCAATCAGCCCGCAGGAACCCATGCCAAAGAGGTTTTAAGTAGGTTGCTGATTGATTTGAGTTGGAATTCGAGTAGGTTGGAGGGTAACACCTATTCATTATTGGATACACAGAGGTTGGTTGCCTTTGGTGAATCTGCAGATGGCAAATCCATCGAAGAATCCCAAATGATCCTCAACCACAAAGAAGCCATTGAGTTTTTGGTACAGTTGGGTGATGACTTGGAATTCAACTCCTATACCATTCTCAACCTACACGCGCTGCTGGCTGACAACCTGCTACAGGACCAAAATTCCATAGGCAGGCTGAGGTCTATACCTGTTGGGATCCATCAATCCGCCTATACTCCTTTAGCAATTCCCCAGCTGATTTCAGACCAATTTGATCTAATCCTGAAAAAAGTAAACGAGATAAAGAATCCATTTGAACAGGCTTTCTTTATCATGGTGCACTTCCCATATTTACAGCCATTTGATGATGTCAACAAACGAACTTCGAGACTGGCAGCCAATATTCCATTCTTTAAACACAACCTATCACCACTTTCATTTGTGGATGTGCCAAACAAAATTTATGTAGAGGCTATTCTTGGGGTATATGAACTGAATAAAGTGGAATTACTGAAGGATGTGTTTATTTGGGCCTATGAAAGATCAGCAGTGAGGTATGCCGCCATCAGGCAAACAGTGGGTGAGCCCGATCCATTTAGAACCCGATACCGAAATGAAATCCGTGAACTTATCACTGAGATAATATCAAATAACTTAAGTCCAAAAGAAGGTTCTGAAAAGATCAAGCGGAAAGCAAATGAAATCCTAAAAGTTGATCAGGATAGGTTCATCGAGTATGTCGAGTCGGAATTACTGGGAATACATGAAGGTAGCTTTGCAAGATTCAGGGTGTCTCCTTCGGAATTCCGGAAATGGAAAGAAAACTGGTCAAGGTAAATCAATCTGTTTTACCTTAACCTTTTTTACTTTTTGTCTATCAGTTCTTTGATGGAAACAGATTTTCCTCCTTGCTTTTTACTTATATCCGCGGCTTCCATAAAAGCCAAAATCTCTAGTGTTTCTTCAGGCTGGACAGGTACAATTCCAGTCTCAAAATATTTCACGATTTCCAATAGCAAAGGCTCATAACCAGCATAGGGGCCTAAAATCACATTTCCGGTTTGGGTAAATACCGTTCCGCCGTAATCATGTGTGCCTGACCTTGTCCCCCGGAATGTACCGATTCTCCCGTCTTCCCATATCCCAGTAACCATATCAGTATCCATGGTGGAAACCCTCACGACAGATTCACAACCTGTGCCCATCACCGTAAATAAAGTCTCCACACCGTGAATCCCATACCAAAATAAATCGGGGTGCGAGGGTTCTAATTCAGCAGGACTGAAAGTACTTGCCCCGATAACGGTACTTTTGTCAATTTTTTCTATCCCTGTAATGTACCTCAGCGAAGAAGCAGAGAACACCGGTATTTTGTACTTTTGGGAAGCTTCAAAAATAGCCTTGGCATCCGACAAAGAGGCAGTCATCGGTTTGTCAATAAACATCCGCTTACCTGATTTTAGAACCTCTATAGCTTGTTCCAAATGAAGTTTTCCATCATTGGTTTCCAACAAGACTACATCCACTTTTTGCATCAATTCTTCTATAGATTCCACTATCACTACTCCAAATTTTTGGATTTCATCTTTATATCCGGGAATTCTATCCATACTTGATTTGATATCCTTACTTCCATATGGGTAAGCTGCTACAACATGATAGCCAAGATATTGGAAATCTTCTTTATGGGCATTCAATACCTTGGTAAAAGCAATACTGTGCGAAGTGTCAAGCCCAATTATGCCCACTTTTTTACCTTGAGAAGTAGGTACTTCATCTGAAGAAACGCCAAATACTTTGCCATAAATTCCCATACCGACACCGGCTAGTGTCGATGTTTTGATAAATAATCTTCTGGAATATCGGCTGCTATTTTTCATGAGTCTATTTTTTGACAGGGGAAATTTTGGATGAATTTATTTAAATTTATGTTCTAAACCCCAAAATCACTATAAAACATGTAAGTGTAGGCTGGTTTGAAATACCAGTTGACAATATGGAAAGGGCAATGGCTTTTTACGAAGCTGTCTTTGGTTGAAAATTAGACCGTCATCAAATGGGTCCATTCGATATGGCCTGGTTTCCTTGGGATGAAAGCAGACACGGCGCAGCAGGAAGTCTGGTCAAAGCTGAGGGATTTTATAAACCGAGCACCGATGGTGCCAAAATCAATTTTTCCTCTAATAATGCAAATATTGAACTTGACCAAATAGAGAAAGCTGTAGGGAAAATTATCCAGCCCAAAACTGAAATTAATCCCGACATCGGATTCTTGGCTTTGTTTCATGATTCAGAAGGAAACGAAATTGCAATTCACATACAAAATTAAAACAAAACGAGCCAGGGAATTTCCCATATCCGTGGCTCATTTTTGCTTCTGAGTATCATTTTTCAGGAAGACTTTTTTTCCAAATTTTCCAATATGGTTATTTGGCTAATCCTCTATAAAATTAGAGTCTTGCCCACAAAATACAGGTTAATGTGCCGGTAGCAAAATAACAAAAGAAGCTCCTACTCCATATTTCTTTTCCAAGCTTAATGAGCCATTATGCCCTAGGGTGATGATCTCATAACTTAAGCTAAGGCCAAGTCCTGTACCTTCTCCTGTGGGTTTGGTGGTGAAAAATGGCTCAAATATTTTCTCCTGTATCTCAGTTGGTATTCCTGCGCCATTATCAGAAATCCTGATCCCGACCTTGTCTCCTGCCGTAAATGTAGAAACGTGGACCTCCGGTTCATATCCTTCAGGATTGTTTTTACTTTTTTCCCATACAGCATCAAACGCATTACCAATTATATTGATTAGGACCTGACCTATCTCTTGTCCCACGATTCTTACTTTTTTAAGATTTGGCTGAAATTCTTTTATAACGATCGCAAAAAAACCTGGATGGTGGGCGCCTTTGGTGTTGTAGGCAAGATCAATATACTTTTCCGCAAGATTATTGATATCAAACAGTTCAAAAGTTGATTTACCCAAGCGGGTATGCTGCATCATTGACCTTACGATGGCATCAGCTCTCTTGCCGTGTTCCTCAATTTTACCGGAATTGACCTTGATATTTTCCATCAAATAGTCAATTTCAACCAGGTCATTATTTCTGATCGCTTGGGTCAGTTCACCGACCAATTCTCCGGAAAGAGCAGCAAAATTATTGATGAAATTGAGCGGGTTTTTTATTTCATGTGCAATTCCTGTGGCAAGTCTTCCCAAAGAAGCCATTTTCTCCGCTTGGATAAGCTGGTTTTGGGCAGATTTCAGCTCCTGATAGGCTTTTTCGAGTTCCTCTATTTTTTGGATTTCCAAGGCTTTTTTCTCATTGTCAGCTTTGAGTGCCTGGGCTTGAGCCTCCGCAGCCAAGGACCTAGCGATCGCTGTTTCTGCATGGAGTTCCGCTTCCCGCAATTTGGCTTTTTCGCGTTCTTTTCTCAAAACCCGTCTTCTTTGCATTTTGTCAAAAGTAAAAATAACTATGCCAAAAATGAAAATTACAATCAAAAATGCCCACCAACGGAGCCACCATATAGGCTTAACCATAAATGTATATGTGGTTGGCTCCGAAGATTCAACTCCGCTGTCATTTATTGCAAGCACTTCGAGGGTATAAGATTTGGACCAGAAAAAAGCCGGCAAGTTGGTATATCTCAATCGCTTTTGATTTGTCTCAGGAGACCAATCTTCATCATATCCAATAAGTCTTGTCCTGAATTTCACACCAGAAATATTTGAATAACTAAGGGCTGTATATTCAAATACAGCTTCGTTTCGGCCTTCTGTCTGATAGGAAATAAGAACAGAGGTAAGTTTTACTGGAGGAGGAATATTATTCTTCCGGTCTAATTTCGGGTTATAAATTGTCAGTCCTTTGGAAGTTCCGTAGTATACCAAACCATTATTATCAACCTTTACTGATCCGTACAACCAAACCTCATTGTCGATTAGACCTTCCTGACGGGAAATAGTTTGGATAATTTTGATATTGTCTGGATTAATCTCAGCAAGTCCCTTATTGGTACCTACCCACAAATGTCCGCTAACAGGAGAAACTGAAAAACTGATTGTATTGTCTGCAGGTAATCCGGTGTCGGTTGTGATTTGGTTTATGATTTCCCCGCTTTCCTGATTCAGGACAAATAATCCCTCTTGGGTTCCTACCCACATTTTGTCTTTATGCCATAATAATTTTTCAATGTGATTGGTAGGGGCACCGTTTTGTCTGGACCAAAACAGTTCAAAAAGATTTGGATCAGTATTTGATTTACTATTTTCAGTAAGATATTCTTTGGTTATTCTCTTTTTGCTCCTATAAATCCCTTTGTCCAAAGTACCCACCCAAAGGTATCCATGGCCGTCAAAAGCGATTGATTTATAAAGAACTCGGGGCAAACCTGAATCTTCACCAAAATCATAAATTTCTCCTGAAACAATTCCGTAGACACTTCTTAACCCTGCAAACCAGACAGAA
>JBBRFK010000013.1:0-29626 GCA_038224435.1 Cytophagales bacterium
AGGTTTGATTTGGTTTTGAGGTAGTCTCTTTTGCTTACCTCAAAAGCAACATGCTGCTTCCCATGGGCAAAATGAGGAGGAAGGTCTTGCTCAAATTTGGTAGTTTCGGCAATAAAGCACAGCAGCACGGAGCTTCCGCATCGGAAGAAAATATGTCTGCCTTCAGCTTTGGAGATGACAGGCATTTCAAGGACTTGATGGTAAAAACTCTCCGCAAGATCCAAGTCTGAAATATACAGACAGGTTTCTTTGATTTGGGTATATTTCATGATAGAAGCTACAAAAAAGCGGGGGAGCAAAAAAGATGAATGTGGGGGATTGAACTATGTTTTTTTAAGCTTTTGGTTTTTTAAAATAAACGGTTTCAAGGATCTTTTTGAAAAGAAATTTTTCAGAAAATAAAATATTTTCTATCTTGTTAGTTTAAAATAAGTAACATGAAGCATTTCCCTCATTTTAGATTTACGATTTGGCTTGGTTTAGTCCTTTTGGCAGGCTGTGCTGCTCCCGAAAAGAAAGAATCCGTAACCAATTTTGAATTTTCTCTATCCGAAAAATTTAGGACGCTGCCGCTTCCTGAGGATGTTGGCCAATTTATGTTGATGCCCCAAGCTGGTGACGATACCTATTTTTATCTGTTTGATTTTAAGACCAACCAGCTTTTGGTTTATACCATTGTGGATGGCCAATTATATAATTCCATCAAATTTGAATCTGAAGGTCCAAATGGCGTCGGGGCAAATGTATTTTCCTTTTACGCCGAAAGTCCTGATGAAGTATATGTTTCAGCGGGAGTAAACACCATCTTTCGATTTGATTCCAAGGGTGTCGTTATGGAAAAAATCACGATTGATACCAAAGAATTGGAGGAAAAAGGAATCAGCCTCTTTTCAAATATTTTTTACAAAAAAGACAATTCGCTTTATTTCGCCGCTTTTCCGATGGTTTTTGCTTGGACAGAGTTGGGTCCAAAAGCATTGACTGAAATCCCGAACCTTGTAAGGTATGATTTGACCGAAAAAAGTTTTTCTCCTTTGAGTTATTTCCCGGCGGAGTTTGTAGGCGACAACCTCAATAAATCTATATTTCCACTGCTCACAAAAGGACCAAATGAGGTTCCCATGATCAATTTGAATTTCAGGAATATTTATCGGATTTCAGATGATAGCGTTTTGACGTCATTTGCCGGACATTCCAAATTTCCCCATGATCCACCGGTTTCTGCAAGTCCCAATATGTTTGAAGACATGCCCGAAATCATGAAAATCATCAACCATGTGGCTATCTATACGGAGTTGGTATTTTTCGAAAACCTGGATTTGATAGTCAGGGTGGCGAAGTTTGAGGATATTCCCGAAAACGTACTGGATGATGAATCTTTTGTAGCATCCCGTTGGGGTTTGGTTTTTTTGGATAGGGAATTCAATAAAATAGGGGAGATGGAACTAGAACCCGGCAAATACAATGGCAGGTATATTTTTGCGGACGAGGAGGGCATTTGGATATCCACTGACCATCCTGATAATCCGGACTTGTCTGAAGATGTGCTCAGGTTTCAATTGATAGCGGTGAAAAAATAAGGGGTAAGCATTTGGCGAAATATCTTATTTGTCAGAAAATCAAAATTGTATTACCCATAATTTTCCAGATAAAATCCCTGAAGGATATTTTGTAGTTGGCCATATTCTATCAGAAAGGCATCGTGGCCATAGGGAGATTGGATTTCCCGGTAGGTGCCCTTAGCAACATGCTTGGAAATGTATTGTGCTTCTTCCTTGAGAAAAAGCAGATCCCGGTCAACACCGATTGCTAAAACTTTGGAAGGGATTTGTCCTAGGACTTTTTCTACTCCTCCGCGTCCCCTGCCTAAGTCATGGCTGTCCATGGCTTTGCTCAGCACCCAATATGAAAATGCATTAAATCTGGTTCCTAGTTTTTGCCCTTGATACCTGAGGTAGGAGGAAATGCGGAAATTATCCAATTTTTCTTCTGTATCACTTTGCTTCAGTGCAAAGTCCTCAGGATGTCTGTATGAAAGCATGGCAATGGCCCTAGCCGCTTCCATTCCTTTTTTGCCTGCGTCAGGATTGTTTTCTCCCCAAGTGCTATCGGATTCGATGGCCATTCTCTGGGTTTCATTGAATCCAATGGTCCAGGGAGAAGTCTTGGCATTGGAAGCAAGGATGATGGTGTTTTTTACTTGATTTTGAAGAAGATAAGCCCACTCGATGGCTACCTGTCCTCCAAGAGATCCGCCAATGATGGTGTTGATGGTGTTGATACCAAGATGTTTTCTCAGGATATCCAATGACCTTGCCATGTCCCTCGTACTCAGGTTAGGGAAATCATAGTAATATGGTTTGTTGCTCAAGGGATTTTCCGAAAGTGGACTTGTGGAGCCATAGCAGGAGCCTAAGAGATTGGCACACACGATAAAGTACTTGTTTGGATCGTAAAATCTACCTTCTCCGACGATGCCATTCCACCATTCTTGGACATTGGCATCTCCGGTAAGCGCATGGATGACCCAAATGACATTGTCTTTTGCCGTTGTCAATCGCCCTTGGGTGGTGTATGCCAATTGAAAACCTGGAAGTGACTTCCCTGATTCAAGGTCAAATTTCCCCGCATGCGTGTAGGTTTCCTGCGACATATCGATAATCGGGTGATAACTTTCTAAATTCATTTTTATCAAATAGTAAAAATAAAAAAACCTGTCAATCCTATGTGGGCTGACAGGTTTTCAAATCAAGCTATGCTGTCAAAAGCCTGCTGCAAATCAGCTTTGATATCTTCGATGTGTTCGATACCCAATGAAATCCTCAAAAGGGTAGGCGTAACACCTGCTGCGGCCTGTTCTGATTCGTTCAACTGCTGATGGGTCGTGGCAGCAGGTTGGATGATCAATGTTTTGGCATCGCCGACATTGGCTAAGTGGGAGATCAATTTGAGGTTGTTGATGAAATTGGAAGTGCTTTCTTTGTCTCCTTTTAATTCAAAACTCAAAACACCTCCAAAACCATTTCGCAGGTATTTCTTGGCGAGCTCATGATAAGGAGAGGATTTCAATCCCGGATAATTTACTTTCTGTACTTTCGGATGCGCTTCCAGCCATTGGGCCAGAGCAATGGCATTGTCCACCGTCCTCTGCACTCTCAGTGATAAGGTTTCCAAACCCTGAATCAATAAAAACGAATTGAAAGGACTCAAAGCAGGCCCGAAATCACGAAGTCCTTCCGTTCTTGCCCGGATGATAAAAGCCATATTGGGAAGTCCCAAAGGGTTATTTTCTCCAAATGTTTCCCAGAATTTCATGCCGCGGTAGCCTTCGGATGGTTCGGTAAACTGGGGAAATTTTCCGTTGCCCCAATTGTAATTTCCCCCATCGATGATAACTCCACCAATGGAAGTGCCGTGGCCTCCGATCCATTTGGTGGCGGATGCCGTGACGATGTTGGCGCCATGCTTCAATGGCTGAAATAAATAACCTCCTGCACCAAAAGTGTTGTCTACAATCACCGGCAGGTCATGTTTTTTTGCCATGGCGGCGATGGCTTCAAAATCAGGGATGTTAAATTCAGGATTTCCGATTGTCTCCAGATAAATGGCTTTTGTTTTATCGTCAATCAGTTTTTCAAATTCCTTGGCGTCATTTCCTTTGGCAAAACGGGCTTCGATACCAATCCTCTTAAAAGCAACTTTGAATTGGTTGTAAGTCCCGCCATATAGATAAGATGTCGATACGAAGTTTTCCCCAACCTGAAGGATATTGTTCAACGCCAAGAATTGGGCTGCTTGTCCGGACGCGGTCGCCAAAGCGGCCACTCCACCTTCCAAAGCGGCAATCCGCTGTTCGAAGACATCCGTTGTAGGATTCATGATCCGGGTATAAATATTTCCGAATTCCTTTAGCGCAAAAAGATTGGCACCATGTTCGGCGGAATTGAACACATAAGAAGTGGTCTGGTAAATAGGCACAGCGCGGGAATTGGTAGTGGGATCGGGGACTTGTCCGGCGTGCAACTGCAAAGTTTCAAAGTGATAAGTTGACATGATATTTTGGTTTATGGTTTGGTTAAAGTTTTGATTTTTATGTATTCTAAAATTAGGCTTTTTGGCTAAGTAAAAGAAAAAATTACCTATTTGTCCGGTGAATCAAATCATATTTTTTTAGAAAATAAATGGTTTCTAAATCCGTAATGTGATGTTTTGGAGCTTGAGAAGGAATTCATAATGTTAAGAATTTATATTTCCAGGAAATAAATTTGACCTGGCAGGATTTGGCACCTTGGATTTTCTTGGTTGCCAGAGGGTCGCAGAGCCTGTCTCTTACCTCTTCTTTATAAATCCCTACACAAAAAGTGAAAGGATGATGCAAATAAATAGGTGAATTGCCGGATATGCAAGACAGATGGTAAAATATTTTTGTGTTTATCCGCAATCTTTCCAATAGTTTGTATCGAATCACTTTTGGAAAATCATCCTTAGGCAGGTTCAATTGAAATCAAAACTTCTCTTAAAGCCTCTTCTGGAAACATTTACATTCAGACTTTGAGCAATCTGAGGAACTTCAATTTCAATATCAGCTCAGGTTCAGGTTTGGTCAGGGTAGGGGACAGCCAATCTTCAGGAGATTTGGCGATCAACAATGGCTCTGCCAATACCATCCGGGGCGAAGTAGGTTCAGGAAAAATCGAAATCGTGAATTAAAAGATTTTCTCAATCTTGACGGCTGTACCGGCGGCCGTCACCATCAGCATGCCATCTCTGATGGTCTCATAGTCCAGGTCAATGCCAACAATGGCGGTTGCGCCAAAAGCCCTTGCCTGCATTTCCATTTCGGACATGGCGGTGGCTTTGGCCTCACGCAATACCTGCTCGTATGCCCTTGATCGGCCACCTACAATATCGGTAATGCTGGCAAAGAAGTCTTTGATTACGTTGGCTCCTATGATTGTTTCTCCTGAAACTATGCCGAGGTAGGCAGTTATTTTGTAACCTTCCAAACTTGGTGTTGTGCTTACTATCATTTTATTCTATGGTTTATGATTCAAAATTCTAACATAGGTATAAATAATCCGATGTCTGCAAGTTTAATAATTTTATCCAAAAAATAAACCGTAGCCTTTTGGACTACGGTTTGAATCTGAGTTTTTTAATTTTCTTTCAATCCCGGAGACCTTTCCAAGAATTCCTGGTACAGTTTGATATGCCTGTTGCTCATCGGGACCCTATAGCCATCGATGAATACATGTCTGATTTGGGTTTTGGTCTCAAAGGGGTCTCCCGTGGAGACGAATAATGTGGCGTCTTTTCCCTGCTCAATGGAACCCATCCGGTCAGCGACTCCAAATACCTCGGCGGCATTGATCGTGACGGCTTTCAAAGCTTCCTCCTTGCCCATTCCGTAGGCAGCGGCAAAACCTGCATTGAAAGGAAGGTTTCTTGTATTTTCTGCATCATTGGATCTGATGACCACTTTTACACCTGCTTTGGCCATCTTGCCAGGATTGGTGTAGGACGCATCAAAACGGTCTGAATTCCTAGTCGGAATAGAAAGTATCGGTCCGGTAATGACCGGGATTTTCGAAGCAGCGATTTTATCGGCAACCCTCCATCCTTCGGCAACGCCCGTCAAGATGGCTTTTACTTTCTTAGCTTGAATCCATTCAAGTGCAAGGAGAATATCAGAGGCAGCATTTACTTCTACGAGAAGAGGCAATTCTCCTGCAACGACTTTTGCCAATTGTTCCATCTCAGGATAATAATCCAAGATGGCATCGGCCTGCTTCAGCTGGTGGAAGGTGACAGCCCTATCCCAGATTTCATTGAGAGCTTTTTCGGCTTTTTCAGCTTCTTTTTTGATATCCTCATCACTCCTTCGGTCCCAGGTGCTGCGACGGGCAGAGGATGGAAAATTTAAAACGACTCCTTTGAAACCCGCGTACATTTGGTCGGCGGTATAGCCGTTGAGGTTGATCAAGGCTGCTGTTCCGGGAAATAATCCTCCCGATGGCGTAGCCAAAGTGGTGGTGACACCGCTCACTCTTGTGACAGGGATTGCAATAGAGTTTGGGTTGACTGCCACAATTGCCTGCATATTTGGTGTTACCAGTCCGATTTCAACATAATCCTGTGTTTCTTGTACTGAATTGACCTCAACCAATCCTAGTCTGCTTCCGCTGTCAAACATTCCCGGATAGATATAATTTCCGGTACAGTCTATTACTTCGGCGTCTCCGGCAGGGATGTTTTTTCCGACTGCTTCGATTTTCCCATTGGAAATCAGGACACTGCCGTTTTCAATTTTTCCTTTGGTCACAGTGACAATGGTGGCATTTTGTAATAAAAACCTTCCGTTTCTAGGCTTTATGAATTCTCCATCAAATTGGGCTTTGGCCAACAATGGGAGAACCAATAAAGCGACTGTAAATATGATCTGATTTATCTTCTTCATCTTCAGTATGTTTTGATCTTCCAATTAGATTTTAGTGTTCGTGGTCGAATAGGCTTCTACCAAAGTTTGAAAACAAGAAATCGACCCCGTGCATACACTTGTGGTTATGTTCTTTCAGGAATATAGGCTCGATTGCTTCAGTTGCTGCTACCCTCAATCTCATGTCATTCGGATCTTCATTGATGTCAAAATATTTGACACCATCTACAAATGTCATCTGCGGAATGGCATATACCGAAAGCGGATGTTCGTCGAAAATGACAAGGTCTGCTTGCTTGCCTTCTTCGATTGAGCCTACCTTGTCCGCAATGCCAAGTTGTTTGGCAGGATTGATCGTGATCAAAGCCAAAGTCTGCTCGTCGGTCAATTCTCCGTACCGCTGGGCTTTCCCGGCCTCATGGTATAGGTGACGGATCAATTCCCCTGAATCTGAATTGATGGAAGTGATGACACCGTTTTGGGTCAGGATAGCGGCATTGTAAGCTGTGGAATAATAAACCTCAAATTTGTAAGCCCACCAATCAGCAAAAACAGATGCACCCATGGTATAGGCAGCCAATTCGGGGGCTACTTTAAACCCTTCATTGACATGGGAGAATACGATCTTGGTGATTCCAAATTCCCTACAGACAATGATCAGCATGTAGATTTCATCCGCTCGGTAAGAATGGCAATGGATGATGATTTTGCCATCCAAAATTTCTGCAAGCGTCTGAAGTCTTTCGCTGTATTTTGGAGGAACGGGCGTTGCACCTTTCACTTTAAGTGAATTGTCGTAGGTTTCCCAAGACTTTTTGTATTGGATGGCCTCATTGAAGCCGTTTCTGATTACTGCTTCGACGCCCATTCTTGACTTTGGTTGAATGCCATTACCCCGGCCATGGACTCTTGTTGGGTTTTCCCCAAGGGCAAATTTAATGGTCCTTGCCGCATCTTTCATGATCAGATCGTCAGGAATTCCTGAACCATACCGGTGTTTGAGGGTGATGTTTTGTCCACCGATGGCATTGGCCGAACCGTGCATCGCGTGAGAGACAGTCACGCCACCGGCAAGTGCGCGGTATAACCCAATATCGTAAGGGTCGATGACATCTGCCATTCTTACTTCAGAGGTGATAGGAGCAGTGCCTTCATTGACTGCATCTAAAGCCACGTGTGAGTGGGCGTCAATGATTCCGGGCATCAAGTATTTTCCCTTTGCATCAATGGTGGTGACATTGGATGCGGTGAGTCCTTTTCCTATTTTTTTGATGATTCCATTTTCTACAAGGACATCAGTATCTTCCAAGATACCTTTGGTGACAGTCAGTACTGTGGCATTTTTGATCAATACGGAACCTTTTTGGGTCTGGGAATTTGCTGGATTCCAACCCATCACCATTACAGCTGCTATGATATAGATTATCTTTTTCATGATTTCAGGTGATTAGCGATTAAAATAATTTTGGTTTTTTGGTGGCATTCATCGGGAAGCTGCCATATTCAGAAAGGGAGAGGTTTCCTGATATTTGGTCCCCACTCACTTCTCCGCTAACATTTACCACCAAAGACATACCTCCCGCGTCCACATCAAAGGAAAAGGACAGGGCGCTCCCTGAAAGGCTAATGTTTTTCATTTCAGAACTTGCTTTGCCGCCCCCTCCAGGATTGTCATAAGTTATGGTTCCTTTGTAGGAATCTCCTTCCTTTTTAATTTCCATTGTACCTGAAGAACTCCCGGCGGGAGTATCAGAGGTATAATCCCAAAACCCGTCTAAAGGTACAGATCCATTGTTTCCGTTCTTTTCGTCGGTTCCGTTTTTCTTTGTTTTGATCTCATAATCAAACATGAATCCGTCAGCAACCACGTGCTTCACCTGTGTCTCCCCGTCCAGCAATGGGCCTGTCAGGATTACCATGTTGGCTGATTTCCCTTTTTCCAAGGTTCCGGCAAATTTTTGGATGCCAAGAATATTGGCGTTGTTGATGGTGAGGGCGGCTAAAGCTGTATTTTCCGTCAATCCATTTTCGACCATCAGGCGGAGATTTTTGAAGGTGTCGCCGCTTTTGGCACCCATAGAAGTGAAACCAAAAGGGATTCCCGCAGCCTCCAATATTGAGGCTTGCTTCAAGATGCTTGCATAAGCATCCTGGATTCTTTTGGTCCTTGCCTTCATTTCTTCAGACAATTCTTCCATTTTGGCTTTGGTTACTTTGTCGTCAGGCAACTTGAGCGAAAGCAGTACCTGGGCATTCGCTGCTTTGATTTCACTTGTAACTTTCTCTACGTTGGAGACACCCGACAAAATCAACCTGAATCCATTTTCTTTTTGTAAGGAAAGGGCTCTTCTGATTTCGATGTCATCGTTGGCTTCAAATATTACCGGGATATTTTTATCCACTACGGGATACATTGCCTCGTAGGTCTTATTGATTTCAGGCCTATTGAGTCCGGCATTAGAGGCAAAAAGTTTACTGTGTCGGGAAGCCAATTCTGCATTTTTGTACACATCCCTGAATTTCGCCATGATTCCGAGCGGGGTTCCTGGATAGACCCTTCCACCGCCCCTTGCTCCTTGGAATTTTACGACCAAGGCTGAGTTTTGGGCTAAAATATTGGCGGATGATGGATTTCCAAAAACGACTATTGCGGTTTTACCGGGGATCATTCCACCTTCCGGTATTAACTGGGCAATGGTAAATCCACTTTTTCTCCAATCATAGATTTGGTTGTTTTTGTTGTCATAATTATCGATTACATTCCTCCAAGGAGTAATCCCGGCAATATCGTCGGGAGGATTGGCAGGATTGAAATCGGAAGGTTTTTCGGGTTCAGCAGGTTTGCTTACCCCTGCGGTGCTTGCACCATCTATAAATCCTGGATAGATAAATAAGGAGTCTCCCAAGATTACCTGGGCTTCTTTGGGAATGATGACATTTGTCCCAACCGCCTCTATCAGGCCGTTTTTGATCAAAATCGTGCCGTTTTGGATGGTTTTTCCTGGGGCAGTGGTGATGGTGGCATTCTTAATGGCAATGGTTCCGGTCACCCTTTTTTCTCCACTTGGATCGCTTTGCGCCATGGTGTATTGAAAAGTAAGAAAAAGAACCAAAACCAATATACTTTTGAATACCTTAATATTAGGGCTCATAATCATATGGTTTGCTTGAAATGAAGGAATTAATCGATTTGTAAGCTAACAAAAGAAATTTTTTCAAAAAAAGTTATTTTTTTTAAAACCCATATCCGGTTAGGAACGGCAAATAATTTTTCACGTAATACATTTTAATCCTATTGTATTTTTTCATAGAATAATTTCAATATTTCGGGGGATTGAGGGCTTGTTTTTTTGTTTTTTTTAATTCTATATTTAAATCGCTTATCACCCAAACAATTGAAAAAAATGAAGAATATCCTAATCATCGAGGACGATAGACTTATATCCAGTCTGTTGAACTTTCGGCTTAAAAAGGATGGATACCATGTCACAATGGCTGAAGATGGATTGTCCGGAATGGATGCGATTGACGCTTCCGAGCCCGACCTGATCATTACAGATGTCATGATTCCTTTCAAAACAGGCATTGAAATCATCAACCATGCAAAGAAGGTTTACCCTAAAGTTCCGATCATCGTATTGAGTTCTCTCGGCGAGGAAGAAGCCATTGTCATGGAAGCTTTTAACCTAGGCGTGTCAGATTTTATTCCAAAACCATTTAATCCTAATGAACTCGCAGTTCGCGTTCGGAGATTAATTCAATAAAGAATTAGATGAATGAATTATGTAAGAGGCATTTGTTTAAGCTCGGTCCATTATTTTTCTTTCTGATTTTTCTTCTCGGCAACCTTCATGCCGAGGATTCTTTGACTTTGCAGGTAGAATCCAAACTTTTAGAGGTTTCCCGGGAAATTCCCGGTCTTTCTTTTGTCCTTGAAGTCGAAGAAAAAGAAAAGGATCTCAGTATTTTTTCCCTGACCAAATCAGCTCAAAAAGGATTTTGGATTTCGGACACACTTCTTGATTTTAGAAGTGCCACCCATTTGAGAGATACCGTATTTTCCTTGTCAGGAATTAAGGGAGAGATTTCTTTTTTGATTTTCGGCAAAAAATCCGAGAAGGAAGCGATCCATGAGTTCCTGGATAACCTTAGCCGAAATGAGCTTTTGATGGCTGATGTTTCGTCAAAATCCAATGGGTTTGAAGAAGGTGAGCTTCATTCCCTCGCTTCCAAAGTCAATTTTTCTCCTTTTTATGGGTTGAAAACCAAAATACTGGTTGACACCAAAATGGTGCTTCTGGTTTCCACCTTTATTTTGTTTTTGGCGGCATCTGTCATCTTGGTGACCATCATGTATGTAGTAAAAAAGAGGAAAAAGAAAAGAGACTCCCTTACGATGAAATTTAAAGAACTGAGTTTTGAGCCCATTTCCAACCTGCTTTTTGAGCATTCCTTACAGGAATTGCAATCCTTTGACAGAACCAAATTTGAGAGTTTTTTTCCGGTTGACCATTTGAAAGATAACCTGTTCAAAGATGTGATGATCTTGGAAATTATCAGTCTTAACAAAAACATGAAAGGGGAATTCAAAACCAAACTGAAGACCATCTATCGAAAACTCGGGCTGGATGCCCATTCCATCCAAAAACTTTCTTCCAAAAAATGGGATGTCATCACCTCCGGAATCGTCGAGATCAATGAAATGGACGTGGTGGAAGCAGTGGAGAAGGTCAAGAAATTTGCCAAATCAGAAAACTTTTATGTCCGGTCCAATGCCGTCGCCACGCTTTTGAACATTTCCAATGATCCTGAACTGAAAGTGCTTGTGGACCAGGATTTTCCTTTGTCGAGATGGCAGCAAATGGTGTATTTCAGAATCATCAAATTTATCAACAACAGTCAGGAAAAGGTTAAGGTTGATTTATTGTTTGAATCCAAAAATGAATCCGTAAGGGTGTTTGGATACAAACTCGTCAGGTACCTGGGACTTTTTGAAATGCTTGAAATTTTGGTCAACAAATATAAAAATGCATCCATTCTGGAAAAATTGGAAATGATAAAGTGCTTTGATGCCTTCAGTTTCCAAGATTCCCTCAATCTCCTCCACCGGGATTTGGCAACTGCCGACAAAGGACTTTTCCTAGGTATTGTTGCGGTTTTGAAAAATATCGGAAATCCGATTTCGGAAGTAATTATGTTGGAAAAATTAAAATCTGATTTGGACTTTGAATCCAAAAAAGCTGTGATGCAGGCTTTGCATGTCCTCAATCCTGATTTATTGGAAGAATGGAGCAGCAATGCCAAGGACATTGAAGTCCAACAGATTTTCAACCACCTTATCGATCCTGTTTTGAGCCATGTATAATTTACTTTTGGACATATTGGTAGAGATTTTTGGGATCCTGTTTTTGGTGTACAGTTTTTCTGTCATTTCATTTTACCTGATCATGACAGTGCTTTCTGCACTGGAAATGCGGGACCATTTGAAAAAAAACAAGTTTGCAGATTACAGGGATGTCATCACCAGTCCGGTGACGCCGGGCATTTCGGTCATTGCACCGGCATACAATGAGGGACAGAATATAGTGCAGAATGCCAAAAGTCTGCTTACGCTTCATTATGGCAAGTTTGAGGTAATCATCGTCAATGACGGATCTAAGGACGATACCCTTGAAAAAATGGTTGAAAGCTTTAGCCTGGTGAAGACGAATTATGCCTATCATAAACATGTCGAGACCGGTAAAATCCGTGGTGTTTACAAATCAACGAACCCCTCTTTTGCGAAGCTCACTTTGGTCGATAAAGAAAACGGTGGCAAAGCCGATGCCCTCAATGCAGGCATCAATCTGGCAGCCAATGAAATACTAGCCTGTATCGATGTGGACTGTATCCTGTCAAGTGATTCTCTGACGAGGATGGTCAGGCCTTTTATGGAAGAAACCAACAGGAAGGTGATCGCTGTGGGCGGGGTTATCGGCGTGGCCAATAATTGTCAGGTAAAAGACGGAACAGTGACAGAATATAGGGTTCCGGATACACTACTGGGAAGGTTTCAGGTGATAGAATATTTCCGGGCATTTTTGATGGGAAGAATGGCTTGGACTAGGATCAATGGCTTGATGCTTATTTCAGGTGCTTTTGGATTTTTCAACAAAGAATTGGTATTGAAAGTCGGGGGATATTTCCCAAAGACAGTGGGCGAAGACATGGAGCTTGTGGTCAGGATGAGAAGGTATATGGAAGAAACCGGCCAAAAGTACAAAGTGGGATTCGTGCCGGACCCTTTGTGCTGGACCGAAGTGCCGGAATCTGAAAACATCCTTTCCAAGCAGCGCAACAGGTGGATGCGGGGAACGATCGAAACCCTTCAACTCCACCAAAAGGTGAAATTGAATCCCAAATATGGGATTTTGGGTATGGTTTCCTATCCGTACTGGTCCGTGTTTGAGAAGGGCGGTCCAGTCATAGAGATGACGGGATTCCTGTATACTCTTTTAATGATATTCACTGGAGACATCAGTGCTTTGTATTTCGTTGGCCTCTTTTGCTTAATGTACGTGTTTTCCGTCATGATTTCGGCTTTCAGTATTTTGTTTGAAGGCGTTGCTTACAATAATTACAAGGACAGATCTGACCTCAATAAGTTGATAAAAACGGTCTTGTTGGAGCCTTTTCTGATCCATCCCAAAATCGTCCTTTGGGGCCTAAAGGGTCATTGGCATTTTATCAAAGGGAAAGGCGGATGGGGAGAAATGATCCGTACCGGATTCAAAAAAGCCGAGGATAAGAAAAAAATTGACATACCGATCCAACTTTAGCAGACAGGCTATGAAGCATCATAAATTTTTATTTCTGCTCAGTTTCTTGGTGATGGCAATTTCATTTCCAAAGGAAGGAAGCGCCCAGGAGTCTTTTGATCCGGACGAACTTTATGCCAATGCGCGCAAACTCATTTTGGATGGGAAGCGGACTGAAGGCAGGTTGATCCTATCCAAAGTTTTGACCAAATATCCTGAATATGGAGATGTACTGGTTCTGATGGGCAGGTCATATGCTTGGGATGGCAAGTATGATTCTGCTGCCATATATTTTGAAAAGGCACTTTTAGCCAGTCCTAGCTATGAGGATGTCTATGTGGCTTACATCGACGATTTATTTTGGAGTGAAAATTATGAAAGGGCAGGAGAGGTGATTGCATTGGGTATGGAGAAAATCGGACCCCAATCGACCGAATTGAAATACAGGTATTCAAGATTGCTGTATTACAAGGAAGATTATAAAAATGCCCTCAAAGCCGCCAATGAGGTATTTTCCAAAGCGCCAAAAACGGAAGGCTTGCTCGGATATATAGAAACCCTGAGAAGAAAGACCCGCATCAATGCCGTAGGTGCGACATATGATTACGATTACTTCTACGGTGACCTAAGTCCTTGGAATACTTATTCAGTCTATGGCCGAACACATACTGATTTTACCGGGTCATTGATTGCCAGGGTGACGCATTCTGAGAGGTTTGATGGCAGGGGCACCCAAGCTGAACTCGATGCTTTCCCTTCTTTGGGCAAAAACAAATATGGCTATTTCAATGTCGGCTATTCCCAAGCGTCATTTTTTCCGAAATTCAGGTTTGGAACAAGTGTTTTTTGGAATTTACCCAAAGCCTACGAATTGGAAGCAGGATACAGGTACCTACAATTTTCCGATGTGACACACATCATTACAGGTTCTGCAGGCAAATACATCGGTAACTGGTGGCTCAATCTCAGGCTAAACTTCATTCCCGGCAAAGACGGTTCATCGACAAGTGCCAACTTTCAGACAAGATATTACTTCAGCGGTCCCGAGGATTTCTTCAGCATACAGGTATCGACGGGAGTTTCCCCCGACGAAGAAACCCGTGATTTTCAATCCCAATTGCTCAATTCCTACAGGGCAAGAATAGGTTACCAACACCTTTGGACATCGAGGTGGATGGGATTTGGATTTGTGGGCTACTCGAGGGATGAAATCTCCGAAAAGCAATTCCGTAACAACCTCAACATTTCAATCGGTACTGAATTCAGATTCTGATGGCAAAATTTCCGGGCAAATATCTTCCAATAGAATTCCGGATTTTTTTCCGGGGATTTTTGATGCTTGCCTTGATTTTTGTTGTTATTCCTTTGACAAGTATGCTCATTTGGTATCTTTTACCTGCCGCTTCCTTTGGTGTGGTGGTGATTGACAAAACGGTCCCAAGTCAAAACTATCAAGAACACCAATCCATCCATTGGCTGCTGAACCATTTCAAGTTCAACAAAAGCGATGGAAGTGTTTTTGAAGGATCCAAAGACTATTTTGGGTTTTTTCCGGGAGCAAAAATGGAGGAATATCAAATCAATGATTTGTCCGGTCAAACAGATCCTGAAATCCAAAAAATCCTTGATGAGTCCCGACTTGTATATTTTGCAGATACTTATGGGGTCTATGAAAATGACCTGAAAGTACAGCCTGCCCAAACTCCTTCGAAGAAGATTTATGGTGGAATGGACAAGCATGACATCGCATTTTTGGAAAAAGCCTACAAGGCTGAAATTGACATCATCAGTGAATTCAACACCATTGCCAGCCCTACAAAAAAAGAAATCCGAAAGGATTTTGAGAATATGGCGGGCATCAAATGGACCGGCTGGATCGCTAGGTATTTTGATGAATTGGATACTACCTTGAATAATGAACTCCCTCCATGGCTGGTGGAAGGATATAAACGGCAGCACTTGGAAGTCTGGAATTTCTCAGGTCCTGCGATGGTTTTTTTGCATGAAAACGGTCAGATTGAAATTCTTAGGGACGAGATTGAAATAAATAAAGCAGTCCCGGAAATCGTGTCCAGCCTCAAAAGTCAACAGACTTACGGTGTTCCTGAAATCGTAAAGTATCCCTATTGGATAGACATCAATTTTGTAAGCCGGGATTTTGAGGTCGTCTCCTATTACGATCTTGCCCCGACAGAGGAAGGGATCAAAAAACTTGGTGAAATGGGACTTCCCAGGTATTTTCCGGCGGTAGTGATGAAGAAAAACGGCCTAGGAAAGTTCTATTACTTTTGTGGGGATTTTGCCGACAATCCTGTCTCAGGGAGTTCTTATGATTTTTATGGAATAGAAAAACTCTGGAGGATGTTTTTGCACTCGGAAGATTATTCCCAACGTAACAGTTTCTTCTGGAATTTCTATTATCCTTTGATGGAAACGATCCTGAAGGATACCCATCAGCGAAATGAAATCCGAAAAAGAGGAAATTAATCTTTAGGAATGTACACAGCCAAAGAATCAGGCAAAATTCTGTTGTTCTCGGTAGCAAACCGGTTGGAATTTTTGTAAGTAGCAAACTCAGTTTGCAATTTCTCTTTCATGGCTATATCCGTTACCGGTTCCAATCCCATATTGTCAAACAGCCGGTAGAGTTGGTTGTCTGCCAGGACATACTCGCCGCTGATATAATCGACCAGTTGGTTTTTATTTCTCATCAATGGGTTGGAGATTTTGGATTGAAAAGTCGAAGAAGTATCCATCACATAACCTTTCCATGCGACTTTGGAAGGTAAGTCAAGTTCAAACCTGTTTTCCAATAAGCTCAGGAGGGTAGGTGTGATTTCATAATGGGTGGTGACGCCATGCATTCTTTTGGACTGGTTGAGTTTGGGAGCAAAAATCATAATCGGCACGTGAAACCTGTCAATGGTCGTGGCCAAAGGGATTTCGGGAAGCCTGTGGTCTCCGGTGATGACAAAAATGGTGTTTTCATATTTTGGGAGTTTTTGATAAGCTTCAAAAAACTCCTTGATCGCTTCATCCACATAAAGGATGCTGGCATACATATTTTTATACTTTCTGTATTCCGCCAATATCGAAGGCTCTATTTTTAGGTCATTTTTGATATATTCTTCAAACATTGCCAGGTATTTTTCTTCATCAGGCATGAGAAAGGGATCGTGGGATGTCTGGGTCTGAAAAATGCTAAGCTGGGGTTTTGTGGAGTTGACAGGTAGTTTTCGCATGCTGTTTTCAAACATGGCCTTGTCCGGATAGCCCCATGAAAAGCCTGATTTGGAAGGGGTTTCCTCAAAATCAGAATCAAAAGAAGTCATATCCAATATCCTGTCCACCTGCTGGTACTGAAGGAAATAATTGACATTGTCAAAGTTTTTGTCTGCACCGATATGGAAATTTGTAGAATATCCATTGGTTTTGAGCAACGAAAGGAGGGTATGGTGCAAAGGCAGGTTTGGTGCCTGGTCCATAAACCCTTTTTGGGCAAACGGTAAGGAACCGAACATGCCGGTCAGCACACCGAATGTCCTGCCGGTCGTTGACAGACCATTTTTCCAATACAGCGAATGCTCGCTCAAAGAATCCAAGAAGGGCGTAAAACTTCCCAAATAGGCATCTTCACCGGAATAGGCTTTGCCCAACCCTTCGACGATGACAAAAACGATATCAGGCATACTGTCAAATTCATCAAAATAAGGTCCCAATACGTCCGGGTAGTCATTGGAATGTAAAAATGGATAATTGGTTTCGGTCAGGTTTTTGCTGACAAGTACATCTCCTGAATTACTGGGGGCAAGGAAAAAATCAAAATAGAGGGATTCATTTGATGTGAAGTAATTGTACGATTGGTCATAGAGATAGGATGATTTATTGGCCATGAGATTGCTTTGAAGCTCACTTGGCCGCTCTACCTCTGCATTTTTTACGATTCCGATCCCGACTAGGTAGCCATAACAAACTACTGTCAGAACCATCGCTAAATTAAACCGCATTGGGACCCATTTGCCCAAACCGAGCAAAATATAGACAAAAACCAATATGAACAGGATAGCCAAAATATTGAACAGATTCAGTTCTCCCGAAGCTTTGAGCGTAAGAAAAATGTCATTGATGGAATAAGCATAGAGATCGGTTCCAAGCGGCAGCAGCATTTTGGTAAAATAGAAAAGAAGTCCTCCCTGAAGCACAATGAGCAGAGTGAGTGTAATTTTCACAAAAACCCTCATTACCAAAGGGTATATCATGCCTAAAATGGTATTCAGAATCAAAAGAAAGCCCAAAATGTAAAATGCCCATTCAATGTCGTAAACCCATCCCATGAGGGTAATCTGGATTTTGGAATATTCCAAACTGTGGAGGTTGAATACTGCCCATACCTCTATCAACCTTAAAATCAAAAAGATAAATACGAAAGGAACTGCCAACTTCCAAAAATTTATAAAATTAAGTTTGAGATTGGATAAAAAGGTAGATCTGATCTGGGCCTGCGTGGAAGACATACTTACTTTTGGGGATACTTATTTATTTGGGTGCAATTGCAAATATAAATTTTCTAAAATTCATATCTTGCGCAATTAAATAAAAAATATGAACAATAAAGGAGCCTTGCTCAAAGAGCTTTTCACAAATCTTTCAACTACAGGTGCGGTTACTTTTAGTTCTAAATCATTGGTAAACAAAATGTTGTCTTATGCCGACTTCAAAGGAGCGAAACTGATTGTGGAGTTGGGCGGTGGAGATGGCAGTATCACACAAGGTGTCGTAGAAAGGATGGATTCTGACGCTGTATTGTTGGTTTTTGAGATCAACAGGCCATTTTGCGACAATCTGGAAAAAATATTTCCACAAAAAAATGTAAAAATCATCTGTGATTCAGCAGAAAATATTGACAAATACTTAGGCGGTGAAAAGGCAGATTTGATCCTTTCGTCTTTGCCGCTTACGTTGATCCCAAATCCTTCAAGGGAGCAGATTTACATTAAGTGCAGGGAAAATATCGTTGAAAAAGGCAAACTGATTCAGATTTGTTATTCCTATTTGCTCAAGTTCCAGTTTGGAAAACATTTTGAAGGTATAAAAAGCCACCTGATGTTTAAAAATTTCCCTCCGACCTTTATCTTGGTTTGCGAGCAATAATTCGCCCTTTCCGGGGTTTTAATCTAAAGCCTATTTCTATTTCGACGGTGAAAAAGAAATAGGTTTTTGCTTTTCCTGCCTATTAGGGAGTTGTTAGGTTTGTTTTTTTTGGCTGACTGAGCAATATTTAATCTCCGCTTGGTTGGAAATAGCTGTAAAAACCAAGAACCCGATCTTTTGACCATGACCGATTACTCAAATTCTGAAATTCCCAATATTTTATCAGTTGCCATCATGGAGATGTGCAGGGTGAGAAAAGGGGAGGGTTTTTGTCCTTCCGAGGTGGTCAAGTGGCTTTATCCCGAATCTTGGCACCATTTCATGGAGGATGTCCTTAGAGAAATGATGGTGCTTTACCAAATAGGACAGATTGAAGTAACCCAAAATCAAATCCCGGTGCCTCCCGATAGAGTTCCGGTTGGTGAAGTTAGGATTAAGGGCAAATTTTAAACTTCATTGCCTTCGATGGTGTTTAAGAATCAAAATCGAAAAAAATGAAATTGTTATCTTTTATTTTCTGCTTAGGCATCTCGGCAACTATAGCCTGTGCCCAAGCTCCAACCAAAAACGAAAAAACCATGCAGAAACTACCCACAACCACATTGAATATAGCAGATGGAATGGAAGCCGCGATCTTGGGCGGAGGATGCTTTTGGTGCACCGAAGCCGTTTATCAGGATTTGAAAGGTGTTGAAAAAGTGCTTTCAGGTTACAGCGGAGGTCATATAGACAAACCGTCTTACAATCAGGTGACATCCGGAACCACCGGTCATGCTGAGGTGATACAGGTTGTGTTTGATCCGAAAGTAATTTCCTTCGAAGAAATCCTGGAAATATTCTGGGCTACCCATGATCCGACTACCCTGAACAGACAAGGCGCCGATGTAGGTCCGCAGTACCGGTCCGGGGTATTTTATCTTTCTGCTGAGCAAAAGGAAAAAGCAGGGTTTTTTAAAAAGAAACTGGACGAATCCGGTGCTTTCAACAGACCGATTGTCACAGAAATTACCGAATTCACGAATTTCTACGTTGCTGAGAATTACCACCAAAATTACTTTAAGGAAAATGGTGGGCAACCTTATTGTCAGTTTGTCATCCGGCCAAAAATGGAGAAGTTCAAAAAAGCTTTTGCAGAAAAATTGAAATAATTGATTGGCATTAATTATTGGATTAGATTTTCCTCCTCTTTAGTTTTGGAAAAAAATACTCACTATGAAAAAGACATTGATTTATTCTTTGATGATCGCCTTGATAGGTTTTTCATGCCAACAAAAAACTGCTGAGGTCACTGAACCATCAGAAGCGGAAAAGGTTGAAACTGCCGCAGGTAAATTTGGTGCTGATATCAATGACTCTGGCTTGGTAACTTTGGCAGGACTCGTGACCGAACTTGAAAGTAAGGATGAATTCCAAGGAAAAGTTGTTGGCCAAATCAAAGAAGTCTGCTCCAAAAAAGGCTGTTGGATGACCATAGACCTTCCAAATGGACAGATCATGAGAGTGACTTTCAAGGATTACGGATTTTTTGTCCCTTTGAATTCAAGTGGATATCCTGTTGTCATCGAAGGCATCGCCACCAAAAAAGTAACCGATGTGGCGACCTTGAGGCATTTTGCTGAAGATGCGGGCAAATCCAAAGAAGAAATCGAAAAAATTACCGAGTCAAAACAAGAATATGTGTTCGAGGCAATCGGGGTCATTATCAGGGAGAATGCTTGAAAAGAGCTATTCTTTATCCTTTTGGTGATTTTTTTTTTTTCTTGTAAAGAAAAAGAACAAGCGAAAGTGGTTATAGTATTGTATCCCAATCAGGATGCCCCTTTGGTTTTGTTGGTGCGGGAAATGACCTTGACATGGAGGGAATGAAGGTGTCTTTGGAAAAAAAAGAAAGCATCAAGTCTTACCTCGAAAAACATCAGGTCATTTTGAAAACAAAAGCGACCGACCCAAAAGTAAAAGATGCCAAATTTGACCAAATGGCAATTGGTTACCTTGAATCTCTCCGGCAAATGGGTCTCGGTCCTTATGAATTGAAAATTTCCAAATATCAAATCGTGTATAGTTATTGTTTGGCAAGCCTTGAACAATACTGCCCCGGTCCAAACCAAAAAATCACTAAACTTCAAATAGAGTAAACATCATGGCCATTGCATTGGATAATCTCAGGGTAGGAAGGGTATATTCTTTTTCCAATATGGGGGAAAAGAGAAAATTGGAGATCTTGGCTAGGTTGTCAGGGGACAATTTCAAGGTAAAAGATATGGATACCACAGAAGTATATACCATTGAAGAGTTGCTGAGGTGGGGCAGGGGAAAAGACTATGAATTGGACGAATGGATAGAGGAATGAAAAAAGCCTTTGGGAAAGGCCCAAAGGCTTTTTTTTTAGTGCGGGACCTTATGTCGAGGTTCATATATTAATCTCAAAAATGAGCTTAATCCCTGTGTTTCTCTATTGAACGGAATGCCTGTTACAATACCGATGAGAAGGTTTTCTGCCAAGCCAACCCGCATTTGTGGTCTCAACACTCCGGTAAGTTTACCGTTTTGGATTTCTTTATTGACTTCAATCCCGATAAAATTTCTAGTTCCTGAAATCATGTAATGGAAGTTTGTATTGATTTGATAATTCATTTCGGTGTCATGGTCAAACTCCCGTATGATCCTAGGTCCTGTATAAATCAGCGTGTGAAAATTTCTCCCCCATCTTTTAGCGGCCACCAAGAAAGGGTTGAAAACATTTCCTTTATACAAGCTTTCTTCAGCCCATTGACTGATATCTGCCAGTTCAAATTCATGGATATATCCCAAAGCAAGTGAGGTTTTGGTTTTTTCCGAAACAAGGAAAGACCATTGGCCTGCCAATTTGATAGATTCCAATCTATTGGAAGGTCGCTCTAAGGAAGTGGGTAGCTGTCCCCTACTGGAGAAAATGGTGATTGGTAATTCGACTTCAAGGCCTAACCTGTCGATAGGTGCCCATTCGTATTCTACAAGGGCTTCATATTCATCGAAGCCCCTTTTATCAGTCATCCCGAGACCTATGTTCCATTCTTTCTCTCCTTTTCTTGCTCCGAGATCACGGATCAGGTCAATATACAAAGGTTCGGCATGAAGGACTTTTGGTTTTTGTTTTGGCAAAGCTTCAATTTCAGTGAGAAAAATACTGTCAAGTGTAATTCTTTGAAGCTTCAAGCTGTCGCTATTTATTTCCTGTGCAAAAGCATTTTGGATACTCCACAATTGGAATATCAAAATGAAATATATTTTTTTCATTTTTTTATTTTCTTGAATAATTAAAAGAATATCCTCCTAATAAAAATCAGGGAGGTTTTTAGGAGACAAAACCTGAAAATGGTTTTGAATCAAGAAAAATCAGGATTTCGGCGGAGGAGATATTTTTGCTAATGCAATATTTTTATACATATCGAAAGAAAAATATTCATCAGAGATGATCTGTATTGATTGCTGTGGGATCATCTGGAAAGAAGCACCTTTAAGTAAAGAGTTGATGTCCAGTATTTTTCTTTTGTCTTCCGGTAATTCTGTATCAGGAACAGTCTCATCATCCATGTTCAAAATATATTCGAGAACCAATTCTGCTACAGAATCATAGGGGTCTTCATATTTCAAAAGTGTATCGTCTAGGGAGGAAACCTGATAAAAGTTTGCTGTTAGGTTGATGAAGTTTATCAGCAAAATATAGGTGGTATATTTTATGATTTCCTTTTTACTAAATCTTCCATGCATGGCGTAAATTTAAAAATAAAAACGATACTTAAGTCATTTTTTAGTCCTTTTCAAAATTAGGAACGCGGTTTTGAGCACGTGTTTTACCCCTTTTTTGGCTATCTTTGCAGGGGTTAAGAACATTGATTATGAAAGGAAAAAGTCTCGGAACAGCCATCCTTCAAGGAAAATGTCCAAGATGCAGGGAAGGCAATATATTTCCAGTCTCAATATTCAGTTACAACAAATTGACAGATATCCGTCACAAATGTCCGCATTGTGAGGCGGTGCTGACTCCTGAGCCTGATTTTTTTTACGGGGCAATGTATATCAGCTATGCCTTTTCAGTGGCATTGGTCATCAATGTAATGATTGTGTTGAATTATGTCTTCCATGATCCCCAAATGTGGGTATATGGAACCACAGTGGTGGTTTCCAATTTCATTTTACTTCCGGTGATGCTGAGGTATTCGAAAGTTCTGTATCTGTATGGCATGGGCAAATTAAAATTTGACCCTAAGTTTTCCAAAGTTTAATAAGAAAAAAAAATTAAAGCCATTGCTGTTTTGATTTTCCGGGATGGCTTTAATTTTTACAGCTACAAGATTATTTACACAAAAAGCGCTTGGTCTGCCCCGCAGGACTGCAACATGAAGTTGTGAAGTTCAAAGTTTTTGACAAATCCTCCCAAGTTTTCAGATCCAGGTCCAAACATGGCCAATTCGACGTAATCCGCAGAGTGGTTGCTGCCCGCCCATTGGATAGAGGTATGGGCGGATTGCATGGAAGCCAAAGGCATAAATGGGAGGTTGCGGGGATTATACATGCCATCTGCACCTCTTTGGTAAGTTTTCAGGAGCGTTTCAGCTTCTTCTGTTTTCAAAGCAATATTCTGGTGGCTGACGATCAGGTCGATTACCTGTGCAGGTGAGGTCTCCGGTGTGATCTGATTCAATATCCACTCGTTGGAGGCCTTGGTTTCGAAAAGCCTTTCAAAGTTTTTGTTTGCTTGATTGCCGGAGAAAAGTCCGGGGTTGGCGTTGCCATGGTCTGTGGTGATCACAACAAGGGTTTCTTTGTCCATGGCAGCAAAATCCATTGCAATAGCCACAGCATCATCAAAATCAATCTGATCATAGAGTAGCGCAGCGGCATCATTACCATGGGCAGCCCAATCTACCTTTCCGGCTTCTACCTGCATGACAAAACCTTTTTGGTTTTTACTTAAAACGGCAATGGCTTTTTTTGTCATTTCGGCGAGCGTAGGAATTTCACTTTTAAGTTTCTCGTTATTTTCCCTGTCGACAGCATAAGGCAATCCGTCATCTGAAAAGACCGCCATGATCGGCTTGGTTCCGTCTGCCTGCAACATTTCTGTTTTGTTTCTTGCCAAGTCAAAGCCTGCCTGCCTGTAGGCTTCAAATAAGTCTTTTTTGTCCTGCCTTCCCTCTGCCGAAAAAAATTCAGCACCTCCGCCCATCATCACGTCAAATCTTAATTTGAGGTATTCTTCGGCTATTTCGGACATCGCGTTTCTGCTGCCGTTGTTAACACAAAAGGAAGCCGGGGTCGCATGCGTAATCTGAACAGTCGTGACACAGCCCACTGATTTTCCCATGGATTTGAATTTTTGGAGAATGGGAACCGGTTTTTCACCGTTTGGGCCGATGTTGAGTGCGCCGTTTTTAACACGCATTCCTCCTCCCCAAGCCGAACCCGCAGCAGCCGAATCTGTGATAAATGAATTGGCCGAAGCCGTATCCATCAATCCCCGCTTCACCAAGTTTTTTTCGTACAAACTGATCCAATTGGACGACCGGCCTTCTTTGTTTTTCAAAAGGATGTCAGCCATGTTGAGAGTTCCGGTACTCATACCGTCACTTACCAAAAAGATGATGTTTTTGGCTTGGCCAAGTTTGGGTTTGGGAGTTGATGCCAATGTCGGAATCGAGCTCATTGCTCCAAGTCCGATGGTGGTCAAAATGCTGTTTTTGAAGAAATCGCGTCTTTTCATGTTGATAAGTAGAATTTTGATTGGCTTTTGGCTAAATTTTAATGTGGGAAATTAAACTGAATTAAATTCCAAAAAGTAAATTAGGGATTAGGTTATTGTTATCAATCAACTTTTTAACCAAAGGGTATATTTTTGGTTAATTCAAGGGTAATATTAGTTTCTATTTTGTTTCATTTGGCATTAACCAAATTGCATGATGATGGTAAAAAAATTATTCAAGTACCTTTTGGGTTTATTCTTCCTACTTGCGGGATTCAATCATTTTTTGGATCCTGAATCTTATTTTCCTTTGATTCCCGATTATTTACCCTTTCCCAAGATCATCAATATCGTTTCCGGGTTGTTGGAAATTATTTTTGGTGCGGGGATGTTTTTTAAAAAATATTCCAAAATAGCGGCGTGGGGAATTGTGGTACTGATGTTTTTATTTATCCCTGCCCACATTTATTTCATTCAAATCGGCAGCTGCGTAGAAGGGGGACTTTGTGTTCCTCCATGGATGGCATGGATAAGACTCTTGCTTATTCAGCCAATATTGATTTATTGGGCTTATATTTTCACAAAAAACAAAAGATATGGCAAATAACATTTTCGGAGAACCCCTGTCGGTTTGCAGCAACGAGCCAAAAACCGGCTACTATAGAAATGGCTGCTGTGAAACAGGTCCAGATGACCTAGGCACGCATACGGTTTGTGCAGTGATGACGGAAGAATTTTTGATCTTCAGCCGCAAAAAAGGAAATGACCTCATGACACCAAGACCCGAGTATTCCTTTCCAGGATTAAAGCCCGGAGACAGGTGGTGCCTTTGTGCAAGCCGTTGGATGGAAGCATATCAATCCGGGGTAGCACCCTTTGTGATTTTGGAAGCAACCCATGAAAAAACTTTGGATTATATTTCTTTGGAGGAATTGGTGAAGTACGCACTTGTCTAATCCGGCCTTATCGAGGGGGATATCGAGGGCTTTTTGATGCGTTCGCCATTTACCATATAGATGACCATTTCAGTGTTTAACTGACTGACTTTGCTTGGTTTTTCCTTGAGTTTCAATGTCATGAATTGCTTCATATTTTGATAATCCCTAAACCTATTTATGCTTTTGCCATCAGGAAGTAAAAAAAGGTAAGAAATGTCATTGCCGGTCTGTATCCCGTCATACGGGGCAGTGAGAATGATGGAAATGTTTGAAATGTCAAGGACATCGTATTCGGGTGCGCAGGCGGGATTAATTGAAAATTCATTGGAGCTGTTGTTCTTTTTGATTTTTTCAAATTCAAATTCGATGTGGTACCGAAAGTCATCGAAAGAAACAGTGTCAATTGTTTCAGAATATCGCTTGTTCAAATAGGGGCTGTAGAAAATCTGTTGGACGCTGTCCAATTTTGCCAAGGCAGGATAAGGGCAGCCTGTTTCAAATTGGGAATCCCGGCTACAAGAAAAAATCCCTATTATAAGAAGAAACAGGAATATCGCTAAACTGACTGAGAGGAGGCTAATTTTCATTTGGATTTTAGGAGATCATTACGCGTAGGATTTACATGAAAATATTCAATGTTGTCACTAATTTAAAGATTATCGGTGATAAATGCTTTACAAAGATTTTTTCTTAAACAAGGATTACCGGATTGTTCCAATCTAAATTTCTTAAGTAGCTGCTTATTTTAAAGTCACCTTTTTGAATTTTTGATTTTTGAAGTCATGTGGAAAATGGTTTTAAGGAAATAATGCGAGGCGTCAGGTTATTACGATCAGAATACTTTACCTTGGTTAATCGAAAATGAATTGATGGTAAGTCCGTAATTACTGCTTTACCCAAAATGAAAACGACATGAAAAAATTCTTTATCCTTGTTTTTACTTTTCTTCTGGTGGTTTTGTCGCAGAGCACTTTTGGTCAGGAGGAAAATGAAGGAAGTAATCATGGTGTTTTCTTGGAGCTTTTGGGAAATGGTATTTTCTATTCTGTGAATTATGATACCAGGTTTTCAAAAAAGAAGGATGGGTTTGGCGGCAGAGTCGGGTTTGGATACATAGGAGTGGACGGAGACCATTATTCCTCTTTCCCTTTTTTGGTCAATTACCTGAAGGGCAAAAACGGTCATTATTTTGAATTCGGAGCGGGTGCTAATTACTTGGTTGTAGATACTGAAAATAGGATAAATTCGAGCCCATCCTCCATAGAGAGGTGGGAAGGGTGGTCAGGGACAGTCAGCTTGGGTTATAGATTTCAACCTTCTGAGGGAGGGTTTTTGTTCAGGGCTGGATTGACTCCGATATTTAAAAAGGATGAATTTCGGCCTTTTTGGCCGCAGGTCTCTATTGGTTATGCTTTTTGAATTTTGGTTTCAAAAAGTGAAGCGATTTTTAATCTCTGATTTGCCCATTTCCTGTGATCACCCATTTGTAGCTTGTCAGTTCATTGAGTGCCATCGGGCCACGGGCATGTAGTTTTTGGGTGCTGATGCCGATCTCCGCGCCAAGTCCGAACTGGTTTCCATCTGTAAATGCCGTGGAGGCATTGGCATATACCGCGGCTGCATCAACGGATTTTAGAAAGTATTCGATGTTTTTTTGATCTTCTGACAATATGGCTTCGCTGTGTTTGGAGCTGAATTGTGCAATATGTTCCAAGGCTTCTTCCAGATTTGCCACGGTTTTGATTGACATTTGCAAGGATAAAAATTCAGTCCCAAAATGTGATTCATCTGCTTTTTCAACCAACCTGCTTTTGGGTAATGCGTCAAAAGACTTTTCGTCTGCATAGACTTTTACGCCTGCTTCCAAAAGTCCTTTCAATAATTCCTGTAAATCCGGCAACCTGCTTTCATGCATAATCAGGCAATCCAGACTGTTGCAGACACTTGGGCGTCTGGTTTTGGCATTGAAGATGATGGCCTTTCCTTTTTCCAGATCTGCCGATTCATCAAAAAATGTATGCACAATCCCTGCCCCGGTTTCGATCACAGGCACTTTGGAATTTTGTCTTACAAAATCAATCAGCCCCTGACTTCCTCTCGGGATGATCACATCCACAAAATCCACCGCTTCCAACAAAGCTTTGGTGGCTTCACGGTCCGGAGTTAGGAGTTGAAAGGCGTCTTTTGGCAATCCGTTTTCTTCCAATGCCCGATGTATAAAAGACATGATTGCCCTATTGGAATGATCCGCGTCTGATCCTCCTTTGAGGATCAAACCGTTTCCTGACTTGAGGGCAAGTGCAAAAACATCGAAAGTTACATTTGGCCTAGCTTCATATATCACGCCCAAAACTCCAAGAGGGACGGTGATTTTTTGGAGGAACAAACCGTTAGGCAGGTGTTTTTCTTCCAAAATCCTATCTAATGGAGAAGGTAGGTTTTGGACTTGGGTCAATTCTGCGCAGATTCCTTTGATCCTTTCTCCAGTGAGTTTTAAGCGGTCGTACTTGGGATCCTCGCTGTCCATCATCGCCAGGTCGCTGGCATTTTCGGTCAAAATAAGTGGAATTTCGGCTAAAGTGATTTGGACCAAAGAAGCCAATGTTTGCTTGATGGCAGCATCATCTGCAGCCATCAATTTCCTGGATGCCGATTTGACTGTTTTGAATAGGAGGTTGTAATCAGGCATTTTGGAACAAGTAGAGGTAATCGTAATGGATGAAAGGTTTTTGGTTTTTCAGACCGATTTTTTCTTGCGCAAGAGTGGAAGGGTATTCGGCCTTGCCAAGCCCTATTTTGGTTCCGTTTCCGTCAGTGATCCTGATGATGTCACCTTTTGTAAAATCACCTTTGATGGAAATGATCCCTATCGGAAGAAGGCTGCTTATTTTATTCGAAGCCAAGGCTAATTTTGCCCCGTCGTTGATCACGGCTTCCCCTTTGAAATATTGGTCCCCATGTGCCAACCATTTCTTAGGGCTTTGTTTTCTAGGATTGGGTTCAAAAAAGGTGGAGGGCGCATTTTGGTCGAAAACATCCAAAAGGATATTTTCCTTTTTTCCATTGGCAATCCAAACCTGAATCCCCAATTCTGCCGCTTTTTTGGCCATAGTGGTTTTGGTCAGCATTCCCCCGCGTCCAAACGAGGATTTGACCGGATTGATGACCTCAGCAAGATCGGGCAATTTGTTTCCTATCAAGCTGATCAATTTGGAGTCGGGATGGGAAGGGTTCCCGTCAAAGATCCCGTCGACATTGGTGAGAAGCACCATACTGTCGGCGTTGACCATTGCGGCTGTCAGAGAGGCCAATTCATCGTTGTCCGTAAACATCAATTCGGTAATGGCAACGGTATCGTTTTCATTGATGACAGGCACTATCCCTTGGGCTATCAATCCGAGGAGGCAATTTCTCATGTTGAGATAATGCTTGCGGTCTCTGAAATCTTCCTTGGTGACCAAAATCTGTGAAATGGTAATGGTGTGTTTTTGAAACAGTTTTTTATAGGTATTGATCAATTCGATCTGCCCGCAAGATGCCCAAATCTGTTTTTTCAAAATGGGATCGGTTTTTTCGGGTAGGGTGATTTCCCCTCTGCCAAATGCCACTGCGCCGGAGGACACCAACAATATTTTGATGCCCTCAGATCTCAATGAAGCAATCTGTGCTACCAAAGAATCCATCCTACCGACATCAGGTTGCCCGCCATCTTTGGTCAGGACGTTGGACCCGATTTTGATTACCAGTATTTTGGGTTTTTGTAACATAACCTTCGTGCTTTTGCGATTATGTGACAATATTACCCTATATGTTGGCTTTTTTCAAAAGAAAACATTTGAATATTACTGAAACAAAAAAATCCTGCCCTACTGGACAGGATTTAACAAATAAAATATGGAAAAAAGATTTTTTAATTTATTACCACCTTTTTGGTCTCGTAATGGTAATTATTCTTGATTTTGAGGATATATAATCCCTTTGGAAGTGAGGATAGATCCATCTCCACAAGCCTTCCCGATATGCCTTTTACTGTTCGGACTATCTGACCTTGACTGTTTAGCACCATAATTTCGGCTTCCTCCATGTTTGTATTTTGGGAAAGGATTTTTACTATGCCTGAAGAAGGATTGGGATATACCTTATATTCAATTTTTTCATTGGTGGTTTGCATGGTGACGCCCACGACTTTGAATGTCTCGCTGGTTCCGTCAAAATCTGTCTGCGTCAATCTGTAGTACTGTCGGCCAAAAACCGGACTTTCGTCGATAAAGTCATAGAACAAAATGATATCAGAATCTCCCGCACCGGGAATGAGTCCTATCGGAGACCAGTTTATTCCATCGTTGGATTTTTCAAGGGTAAAGAATGAATTGTTTTTTTCCATGGCCGTGGACCATGAGACTTTGATTTTATCCTCTTCGGTGATTATAGCCGTAAAAGAAAGAAGCTCTATCGGAAGGATTCTGAATGATTGTGACAAGGTGAAAATACCGGGGGAGAAATTCGGAGTTGCCGTTTGGTTTCGGACAGTTCCTGAAGTAGCATTTCCCGACAAATTAGATTGACCCAAATCTGTCCATTG
>JBBRFK010000014.1:0-28507 GCA_038224435.1 Cytophagales bacterium
TTCTTTCAACCCAACCTAAACCATGAAAAAAAACCTATTGACCGCTCTGATCTTTGCAGTCGCCATTTTCTGCACAGTCACCCCTTCTTCAGCCCAATACGACAGGGTGGCAATGGACAGGGAATACATTATTTCATTGACTTCCCGATGGACAGGAGAGCGGCTGCCTGACGGCAGGCCTTTTGTTTCGGATGAATTGCTCGAAAGACTGAAAAACGTTGTCTTGACCCATGCGTGGGGCGGTTTGCGGAGCCACAAATTCAACAACCAATACCAAGGCAATTGGATGATGGTCAATCCTGACAAAAACACCGTGATGACAGGCAGGGCAGTGACGGCGCAATACATGCCACAGCGGCCTGATTTTGGCGATTTGATCCGGGAAGTGGGCTTGGCTGAGGGGCATGGAGAAAAAGCCCAATCAAACGTGTGGCCTATCGAAATGCTCAAAGACGGTGATGTGTATGTGGCTGATGGCTTTGCCAAAGTGGAACAGGGAACGTTGATCGGAGACAGATTGGCCAACTCGATCTACAGCAAAACCAAGCGTGGCGTCGTATTCTATGGAACTGTCAGAAATATCCAAGAGATCAAAAAAGTGGAAGGATTCAACGGTTGGATTCTAGGAGACCATCCTTCATCCATTGCTGAGATGATGCTGACCTCTATCAATGCCCCAATCCGAGTCGGTGATGTGACGGTTTTGCCGGGTGATGTGGTCTTTGCAAGTCCGTATGGCACGCTATTTTTCCCTGCCTACTTGGTTGCTGAGATTGTCCTAAATGCCGAAATCAGTAACATGCGCCACACTTATGGCATCATGCGCAACAAAGCCGGGGATTGGACGACAGGTCAGATCGACAGCAACTATTCGGAGCAGATGAACAAAGAATTCTATGATTACTTAAAGAACTTACCGGATAACAAATTGCCTATGCCAAGGGCAGAATTGAATGCGTTTTTGGAGGCTAGAAAAGATAAAAATATCGGAGGTTAAAAAAATTGCAACGACACACAGATGAATGAAGCTTTGGAAAAAGGATAATCAATATCCTTTTTCCAAAGCTTTTTAAATTTAAGAATCTTTTCAAAAACTTTTATCAGGATAAAATAAAGAAAAGCGAACCGAATTTTTTTAGTATTGTTATGAAATTTTCGTAAGGTTTTGTTATTTTTAGTTTTAATTTAAAGATTCCATGCGTTCCCTTATTTCAATATTTCTCCTTATTTCCTGTGTTTCCTGTTTCGGAAGTTTCTCTGAAGGTGAAAAGTATTTCCGTCAGGCAGACTATGAAAAAGCCATTTCCGAGTTCACCAGGACACTTTTTCTCAACGTCAATGACATCAAATCCCTACATCTTAGGGCAAGGTCATATGAGGAACTGGAGGAATTTGACAAAGCGGTGGAAGATTACAAAACCATCATACATTACGATCCGACCTATGCGCAGGCTTATGCCGGAATCGGAAAATTATTCTGGAAAAGGGAAGATTATAAAAACTCACAAAAATACCTGCTGCTTGCGGCAAAGGAAGATGCAAATGATTATGACATTCTTTTTTTGCTTGGCCGGGCAATGCTGATGAACAAAGATTACAAAAGTGCAGATGAATTTTTACAGCTTGCCAAAGAACTGAATCCAACCGATTCCCGGGTTTATTTTTATCAGGGAATGGCAAGGTCACAGATCGGGGATATTTTAGGAGCGGCAGGATCATTCAATATGTGTCTGAAATACGACCCGGACAATATTACCGCAAAGTACAACCGCGGTTTGATCCGTTTGCTGATCGGGTATTCGGATTGGGCATTGGAGGATTTTGAGGATGTGCTGAAATCCAACCCAAACCACATTGAAGCCTTGGCAAGAAGAGGCATGGCCAAGATTGAAATAGACGATCCAACCGGGTGCAAAGACCTCAGAGAAGCGGCTGAAAAAGGAAGTCTTTTTGCTCAAATGAACCTTGAAAGGTGTGAGTGATTCGTTGCGTCATTCTGAGTGAAGCGAAGAATCTCATTTCCTTTAGGGACCGTCATTCTGATTAAAGCGAAGAATCTCTTGCAACAGGGTATAATTGTTGCGGTTGTTGCCGGGTTGCCAATCCGGTCCCCGAGCGAAGTTGAAGGACTTGTTTCTCAATACTATGTACTTGGTAAATTATACTTGGTTCAAAATTCCTGACTCTCGCTTCTTGTTTATCGGCTCTTGTTTCTCGGCTCTTGCTTCTTTCAAGCCCCAAACCTCTCCTTTATCGCATTTTTATAATTTTGCCTGCCTTCTTTGGAGGTGAAGAGAAAAAGGTAAGGTTCGATAAGTTCCAATTCCATCAGGTGAAAAACCCCTTCAATCCATACGCCATCTACCCTTGCATACAAGGTATCAGGAGCAAATTCATCGATGATGTTTTGGATAAAAACCAATTCGATCAAAGTCGGGTCGATGGTTTGGATCTGTCCGCCAAAAAAATGCTGTACACGAAATTCCCCTGACTTGGCACTTTTCAATACGGCATGGGAAAATTTTCCATTGAAAAATAAGTAAGAATACTCCCCCACTTCTGCCACTTCTTTGACAAAAGGCTGGAGCATAAAATCTTCTGAGGCAAATAATGATTCGATTTGTATTTGATGTGCTTTCCAGGTAGTCCTTTCGATTTTGAGGGTATTTTTTGCGCCACCGCTGACTGTAGGTTTGATTACCATTTGGCTTGTTCCGAAAGACTTAAAACAGGCCTCAAGGTCCGGAATTTGGTTTTTGCTGTTGAAAATCGTGGGGACAATTGGGAATCCCCTTTCCTGAATTTCAAGCAAATAGCGCTTATCGGAATTTCGGATAACTGTTTCCATGTCATTGACCACAGGAATCCCCAAAGATTGTATCTTTTTACCCCAAGTTAAAAACTCAGGGTAGCGGTCAAAGTAATCCCAAGGGGATTTCATCAGCAGGTGAGTGTATGCTGACCAGTTCACTTGGGAATCGGACCATACCTCAAAAGTAAAATCAAGTCCAAGTTCTGAAAGGATGCCTTCCAATATCTTATCTTCATCTTCAACACCGGTAGTGGCATAAGATCCTCTTGCCTCATAGGTGATCACTGCAATTTTCATGATTTTGGGTGATTTTTTCGAAAACAATTATATGTTAATTTTTGCATAAAATCTTTCCGAACTTACAAATCCATGCTTTTAATCATATTTTTGGGTTTTGAATTTTATGCGCAGAGAAAAACTTGTCATCATCCCCACCTACAATGAACTGGAAAACATCCGTGACATCAGCATGGCTGTCATGGATTTGGAGGGTAAATTCGAACTTTTGATCATTGATGACAATTCACCTGACGGCACTGCTGAAGAGGTAAAGAAATTACAAAAGGAATTGCCGGACAGGATTCACCTGATCCAAAGAAAAGGCAAACTTGGACTCGGCACGGCTTATATCGAGGGCTTCCATTATGCCATCAGCAATGGTTACCAATACATTTTCGAAATGGATGCGGACTTTTCCCACAATCCCTCAGACCTGATCAAATTGTACGAAGCCTGCGCCGAAGAAGGCTTTGACATGGCCATCGGCTCACGCTACATTACAGGGGTCAATGTGGTCAATTGGCCGATGGGAAGGGTTTTGATGTCATTTTTTGCGAGCAAATATGTTCAGTTTATCACCGGGATGCCCATCAAAGATGCGACGGCAGGATTCAAATGCTACACTAGGAAAGTTTTGGAATCCATCAGGCTCGACAGGATCAAATTCATCGGCTACGCTTTTCAGATTGAGATGAAGTTCACTACTTGGAAGCTCGGATTTAAAATCAAGGAAGTTCCGATTATTTTCACAGACAGGACCAAGGGAACTTCCAAAATGAACACCCATATATTCAAGGAAGCTGTATGGGGTGTGGTATACATGAAATTTTTAAGCTTTTTCAAGACATACAAGGTCAATCAAAGCGTATCGCCTTGATAGGATGGATATTGCTGATCAGCATCGCAGGAATAAACAATACCAAGGTCGTCACCAATAGAACCGAAGCATTGAGTATAAAAAATACAGGCCAGTTCCAGGCTATCGGGACAAAACTCATGTAATAACTCTCAGGCTCGAGTGCCACAAGTTGGAATTTGTCCTGAAGCAATCCAAAGCCAATCGCGATTGCATTCCCAATCAGTAAACCCCGTCCAATAATCCTAACCCCATTCCATACAAAAATCTTTCGGATCTGTTTATTGGTCGAGCCCAAAGCCTTTAAAATCCCGATCATCTGCGTCCGCTCCATGATGAGAATAAACAAAATCGAAATCATATTAAAAGCCGCAACGAATAGAATCAATCCAAGAAATATGTACACGTTGTTGTTTAGCAATATCAGCCAATCGAAAATCTCGATGTATTTGTCTGTCACCTTGACCAGCTTGAGGTCAAAATCCAAGGAGTTGTAAATGGGCTCGGCTATTTCATCCAAATTCTTATTGTCATGGACAAAAACCTCAAAGCCTCCCACTTGGTCTTCTGACCAACCATTCAGATTTCGGATGGTCTGAATATCGCCGATGATGATTTTGTCATCGAAATTTTCCAAAAAAGTCTCATAAAGGCCGACGATTTCAAACCGTCTGAACCGCGGCGGTTCTTGTACAAAGTACATGGTAATCTTTTCTCCCACTTCGAGTTTGAGCTTATCAGCGATTTTGCGGCTGACGAGAATTTCATTGGAGGCAGCTGAATCAGAAAACTGGATAAACCGGCCCTGGATGATGGATTTTTGAAAGCCAATAGCATTAAAGTCAGGACCGACTCCCTTCATCAAAACCCCCTCTACTTCTTCGTCTCCTTTTAACAGGCCGGGTTTGTGGGCATACACCTGCACATGGCTGATCAGTTCATTTTGGGGAAAATTCCTGTAAAAATCTGAAGTTTTGGAAGTCGGACTTTCTTCGAAGGCATTGCCGGAAACAAACTTTTGGATCTGATAATGTCCCGTAAAAGAAAAAACCTTCTCTGAGATTTTGTCCTGAAACCCTCCCAAAATCATGAAAGAACCCAAAGACACCGCTATCCCGATTGCGACGGAGGCAACAGCGATGCGATGGATTGTCCCGGTAAAACCGCCTGTCCTCTTAAAACTGATTCTCTTGGCAATGAAATAGGAAAGGTTCAATGATTTTGTTTATTTGGTTGAAATTCTACCGCAAAGTAACCATGAAGCCATTTAAAATAATCATACTCGCCACTTTTTTCCTTCAGAGTCTGGCATTTTGCAAAACAAAAACCCAACCTGAACCCTACCTCCTTCCTTATGAGCAAAACCCCATCCTGCCTGCAGCCGATCAACCTGAAGTATATCTTCCCCTATTGAAAGGGAAAAAAGTAGGATTGGTAGTGAACCAAACTTCGATCTTGACATCCAAAAACAACATCCATTTGGTGGATTTTCTGATGTCGGAAGGCATTTCAGTGGTGAAGGTTTTTGTGCCCGAACATGGATTCCGAGGCGATGCCGATGCCGGTGAGGTCGTCAATTCGGAGATTGACAAGAAAACCGGTTTATCCATCGTATCTCTTTACGGCAATAACAAAAAGCCTTCCGCCGAAACCCTTAAGGACATTGATATCCTGATTTATGACTTGCAGGATGTTGGCGTCAGATTTTATACTTTCATCAGCACCATGCACTATGTCATGGAAAGCTGTGCTGAAAACAAAAAGCCTTTACTGATTTTTGACAGACCCAATCCCAACGGAAATTATGTTGATGGCCCTGTCCTCAAAAAAGGATATGAAAGTTTTGTGGGCATGCATCCAATCCCCGTGGTCCATGGACTGACAGTAGGAGAATTGGCAAAGATGATCAATGGCGAAGGTTGGCTTAAAGGTGGCATAAAAAGTGATATCCACGTCATTCCGGTCAAAAACTGGAACCATAGCGCGCCTTACAGCCTGCCTGTCAAGCCTTCCCCAAATCTTCCCAATGACACTGCCATCCGCTTGTATCCTACCCTATGTTATTTTGAAGGGACGGATGTCTCACTGGGTCGTGGCACTTATTTCCCCTTTCAGGTTTATGGCTATCCCGATCCGAAGTTTGGGGATTTTACCTTTACCCCGGTCAGGATCGACGGCATGTCAAAGACACCTCCCCAACAGGATAAAAAGTGCTATGGCAGGGATTTGAGAAATGAACCATTGACACATCAGTTTACTTTGAAATACCTGTTGGAAGCTTATGAAATTTCGGGAAAGAAGGAAAAATTCTTCAACAACTTTTTTGATAAATTAGCCGGAAGCGACCAACTGAGAAAAGATATTCTGGCAGGAAAAAATGAGGCGGGGATCAAAGCTTCTTGGCTAAAAGACTTGGAATCCTATAAAACCCTAAGAGAAAACTATCTGATTTATTGAAGGTATAATTGGATTTAAAGAATAAATATATGGTCATTCATTCATATTATTATTATATTTATTTGTTAAACCATTGATTCACCAAAATACAATAGTCATGAACAACAACTTCAGAGTTCTCATTTTTGTGGGATTGATTTCCACTTTTTCATTTTTAGCTTCCTGTATCGAGGAAGACAAAGAAGATGAGGCCATCATCGTAGGGACTTGGAATTTCGATTCCTACAACCTTACGGAGGCCACTATCAACGGTCAACCATCGATTACATACCTTACCAGTACATTGGGATTATCAGCCCAACAAGCTCAATTAGTACAAACAATATTCCTTTCGCAGATAGTCGATCAGGAAGAACTGGCCAAAACCACCTTTACTTTCAACCCAGATGGCACTTATGTAATCAGGAACGACGGCGTAGAGGAAGATTCAGGGAGCTACAGTTTTCAAAACAACAATACGAGACTTATTCTAACATCTAGCGACGGAAACCAGGAATTTGACATTTCAGGTTTGACCAATAATAGAATGGTTCTTGTTTTGGAGGAGTCCGAACTATATGATGTCAATACGGACGGCACTGATGAGAATATTGAATTTACTATCGAATTAACTTTGGTGAAGTAACTGCCATGTCTCATCGAGGCATAATTGCTTTCTTGCAAGTATCCTTATACTATAAAGTTTTGGTTCAAATTCAGCTGCCGTCGACCGCAGATTGTAACCTTTTGAGTTTCATCCGCATTTTAAAAGAAGTGACAGTTAAATCCTGATCACGGCTCACTGCCAACTACGAACGGCCCATCTATCACTGCCCTCTACCAACTGCCCACTGAAAACTGCCCACTGAACCCTACCTCACCTCCCAAAAATACTCCCTGTCAAAAATCCTTGAATAGATAAATTCAGGCACCTGTTCCCTATATGGCAATAAATCCCTGAATACCTCCTGCTGCGTCGCATGCGCTTCCATCATGCTGACTATGGTAGAGAAATAGGGTGTGGTCTTGATAGAAAAATCCGGAGCGGGCAATCCCGGACCCTCTCTCGGATAATTTCTTTGAAAACCGGGAGCAATTTTCAATGCGATTTCAATCTGTTTGGGAGATAGGGTCACTTGATAAAGTTTTTTTACAGAAAATCCCTGGGTATTTTTATCTTCCATGAAAACCTCTTCCATTGCTTTTGAAACTATTCTATGATCGGGATGCCCGTACAATCCGACTTGGCTGTCATAGCTGATTACAATATCCGGCAGGTGTTTTCGGATCATCTCCCTAGCTACAGTTTTGAAGGTATCCAAAGGCAACAGTCTGAGTCCACTGTCAGGAAAATCAAACATCTCCAAATTTTCAGCACCTAATATTTCTGAAACCCTTTTCATTTCAAGCGCCCGGGCTTCACCAAGTTCCTCCTGCTTCACCAATCCGCCTGTTGGGCCCGCTTCTCCTTTGGTTAAATAAACCATTACCAAGCTGTGGTTTTGGTTTCTCAGGTCTAACAAAGTTCCCCCAACAGCAATTTCATCATCCGGATGGGCAAAAAATACCATCACTTTTTGGGAAACGCTTTCGTCCAAAAGGTGTTTTTTTTGGGGTATTTCCTCATTGTGGAGCATTGTTCTTCCCCACCAAACCAATCCAACACCCATACTGGTGGTGACTAGGATTGAAATCAGAAATATAATCCCTATCCTTTTCAAAAATCTTCCTTCAAAGTGACAAGGTAACTTACCAAATCCCTGATTTCTCTCCTGCTCAGCATTGCCTTCATATCCGGCATGGACGAAGCTCCCATCTTTTGGGTTTTGATGTCTTTCTTCTGAATGAGTGTATCAGGTTGGTTGCCCATTTTGACCAAGAGGGAAGAATTGGTTTCTTTCTCCAAGACTCCGTTTATTGCCCCACCATTATTCAATTCCACCATGACGATACCATATCCAGGCGCGATCCTTTTACTTGGATCGATGAGGGATTCCAATATTTCCTGTCTGCTCAGTTTTCTGCCCACACCGTTCATGCTTGGTCCGACAGTTGCGCCCATATCGTCATAAGCATGGCAACGCATGCACTGACCGGTTTGGGATTGGAAAAATATTCCCCTTCCCTTGATTTCATCACCGCCGTTAAGGCTGCTTTGATAGGAAGCGAGGACGTCACCTTTCCAAAGCTGTTCTGCGGCTTTTTGGTAACCTTGGGCAAGTGTAGGATCTTTGGAAATCTCCACGGATTCCGAAAGCTCCAACAAAATGTCTGTTGGAAGTTTTCCTGCTGACATCTGGGCAAAGAGACCATCAAAAATAGATTCGGTATTTTCAACAGGTAATTTCCCCAAAGCCACCAAAGCTGCCTGCTTTTCTTCAGTGGTTCTTTTTTTGATGATTTCGTTCAATAGCTTTGCCTTCAACTCCTTGTCCAGATCCAATTGTTCCAACAGACTCAAGCCTGCTACCCTTACTGATTTATCAGCGTCTGCAATGGCTTTTTCTATTCCTGCGGCGGTATTGGGCGCATTCATTTTGGCAAGTGACTGTATGGAAGCCACACGTACTTCAGGTGATTTGTCAGTTTGAATCAAAGCCAAAAGCTCATCCGAACCATCTTGAATTGCGAGCCTTCCTATGGCATTGATAGCAGAAATTTTCAGCCCGTTTTCTTTTTCTTTCAATAATTGTAACAAAGGTCCGGCGGCGGCAGTCCTAATTAAAGCCCCATCACGGGTGACTTCCCCTCTGTACCTTCCATCTACCCTGTCCAAAACCGAAGGCTTGGTCCAGGTTCCCAAAGCATCAATCGCCTCTTGTCTCAGTACCAAAGGTGCTGCCGGCTTGGAAATATAGGTTAGGAGGTTTTGCATGGATTTTTCAGTTCCTACGCGAAGGTTGGCGCTGATGGCACGTCGGATGAGTGCTTCATTAGAAAATTTGGTAGTCACCAATAGGTCACCCAATGCTGGCAGTGCCCCTTCGATGGAAAAATCATCATTGATCGCCCTAGCTGCTTCAGTTACAATATATTCATTTGGATCTTTTAGAAATTGCTGGATTCCGGGATGGCTCAATCTCCTTAATGCCAATACAGCACCCAATCGGATGGCATTGCTGGGTTCACCGGCTAGGGCTACCAACTCGTCCGCTTGGTTCAATCTTGCCAACGCCAAGGAGGCCGCATGCCTAATAAAGGCATCTTCATCATTGTTGTTGTCCAGTAATCCCACCAAAGAGGTAAATGCCGGCGTGTATCCAATCCTTCCGATGGCTTCTGCTCCGAAAAACCTTGCTCTTGGATAGTCATCTACCAAAAGTGCCAACATAAACTCTCCTGCATCTTTGTATTTGATGTCACCGATCCATTTGGCAGCTTGGGCCCGGATCTCGGGATCTGCGTCCTTGAGCAAAGGAATCAATGGCTTCGCAAATTTCATGTCCTCCATCCTTGCTATCTGGCTTGTACCAACGATCGCATGGATCCTTGCAATCTGATTGGCCTTTTGGCCCATCACCTTTTCAAAAACCTTGGCTCCTTTTTCCCCTCTTTTCGCAAGTTCAAACTGCGCTTTCCTTCTGATCCTGACATCTTCAAAATACAGATGCCCTTCCAATTCCTCCTCTGACATTTTGGTATAATCCAAGGTAATCAAACGTTGGGTTTCCTTACGTGCGGCCCATTTTTGACCTTCGTTGTCGTCAAGTTTCCAGATTCGGCCATAGTTTTTGCTTCCCCATCCGTTGATCCAATCCGCCACATACAATGCACCGTCGGGCCCAAAATCTATTCCCGTGGGTAACATTCCAGTCTGGATAAGTTCGGTTTTGGCAAGCTCAAAACTTGCTCCCTGCGGCTTCAACTGAAATGCATGAATTCCGGAACTTGCAGGATTGCCGACAAATTCAACCACAAAAAAGTGCTGCTTCCACCTTTCCCCCAAGGCAGTCCCCGGGTTATAAACCATTCCTGTCGGTCCATTGACATAATTGATGATACAAGGGGTGATGTAGGCTGCCTGTCCTTCATGTCTTGGCTTGTACATGTTCTCATCCATCCAGACTTTGTAAGTATTGTTATCGGGATCCATATATTTTCCAAATTGCCAGTTGATTCTCCAGCCGGTATCCGAACCATTGACCAAATAAACCAAACGCTCGCTTTCACCCCTGTGGTCGCCGTCATTGTCCACTGAAATCAGGTTATTGTATTCATCCCAGGTAAATTCATGGGTATTCCTCACCCCCATTGCAAATACCTCAAAATCACTTCCATCAGGATTGGAGCGGACCACCACTCCCCTGTTTGGATAATTCCATTCCACGCCATCCTGATCGGTACCATGGAAACCGATATCCCCGATTCCCCAATATATCCTGCCGTCAGGACCGACTTTGGCTCCCGACATGCCATGCGAGCCAAAGCCAACGTGGACACCATATCCATGCGAAATGGAAGTCTTCTTATCCATCAGGCCGTCCCCGTTGGTATCCTGCAACCTCCAAAAATCTGGCGCTACCCCCACAAAAACATCATTTTCATGAACTGTTAAAGCCAAGGCCAAATCCGTCTCTTCCTCATGAAAATCATAAACTATCCGCTGAGACCAGTCTGCCAAGCCATCCCCATCGGTATCCTTCACTTTATAGACACTTTCCTTCTCCACAGCCAAGTCCTTCCAATCAAAAGAACCGTCACCGCTCAGGTCCTTCAACCACTTGTTTTCTTCACTTCTTTCAGGTGCAAATTCTTTTCGTAAAAAGGCTTTCCGATCCGCGACACTTTTCCAGCTGATTGACTGGATTTCCCAATTTTGATGTCCCCGGATATCAAATTCCGACTGCCCCAAGCGCTCCGAACTGACGTAGTACAAGGCCCCGTCATCAGTCACTTTAATGGAAACCGGGTCAATAATCATAGAGTCCACCGCCCATAACTTAATGAATAAGCCTTCGGCCAATGTCGGGGTCACTTTAGATTCTATCTCTGCAGCCATGTTTTTGACTACTTCATGGTCGTATTGGGTGATCTGAAGGTCAACGGGGGCTTTTTCTTTGCAGGAAAATAGGATGGATACAGTCAGAAAACATGAAAGGATGATACCTTTAAAAAGAGCTTTGAGTCTCATTGGTTTGGTTTGGGGATTATTGTTTTCAGAATAGGCCATAATTTACCAAAAATGTCTTGGCCATTCCTAACATTTTTATGATCGGCGATAGGAAAAATTTTTTGATTGACCCATTTTCTCTACTTTCAAATTCCAATCTATAATCGTCTCCACATGTCTGTTCTATCCGGTATTACCTCTCCTACTCTTTTGCTTGATGAAAAAATCTGTCGCCACAACCTCCAAATAATGGCTGAAAAGGCTAAAAGACATGGAAAAAAGCTCATTCCCCACTTCAAAACGGCTCAATCACACCTTGTTGGAAAATGGGCAATGGAGTATGGGATCAAGGAAATCACCGTGTCCTCCATCAAAATGGCCGCGTACTTTTGCGGGCAGGGTTGGGACAATATCCATATCGCCTTTCCTTTCAATCCTCTTGAAACAAAAACATTGAGTGCGCTTGCCAAAAACCAATCCCTTTCGGTTCAGCTCATCAATGAAGCCGTAACAGAAAAACTCGCCCAAGAGCTTGAAAATCCTGTCGGCTTTTTTATAGAAATTGACGCAGGATACGGCCGTACCGGAGTGGAAGTTACGGATTTTGGATTGATGGAATCGATCCTAAGAAAAGCAAAAAGTACAGATAAACTCAAATTTAAAGGTTTTTATCTCCATGCAGGTCATTCTTATTATGAGAAGGATATTCCCAAAATCTATGAGCAAACAAGAGCTGCCTTGAACATGCTGAAAAACAAATACCGGTCAGAATATCCGGATCTTGTAACCCGGACAGGAGATACTCCCGGTTGTTCGGTGATAGAGGATTTTGGAGATATTAACGAGCTCGGACCCGGCAACTTCGTTTTTTATGACATGATGCAGGTGGCTTTAGGAAGCTGCAAAAGGGAAGATGTGGCAGTTGCCTTGGTTGTACCTGTTGTGGATATCAAAAAAGAAAGAAAAGAAATCCTCGTGCACGGCGGCGGAGTCCACCTTGCCAAAGATGTCCTAACGGAACCTGATGGCGGAAAGAATTTTGGTGAAGTAGTCTATGTGACAGAAAATGGATGGAGCATACCGGGACAGCGGTCATTTTTGAAAAGTATTTCGCAGGAACACGGCATTATCAAGGCCTCTGACGAGTTGTTGGCAAAAGTAAAAGTGGGAGACTTGCTCGGAATCCTACCCATCCATAGCTGCATGACTGCGGATTGTATGAGGAGCTACCTGACTATAAACGGTGAGACAGTGGACCATGCAGAAGGTACTTGAAATAGAAAAACACCAAAAGACCTAAAAAAATTAGGGTGGCCGATTGGCCACCCTTTTTTATTTTTCATATCCTAGTATTTTCATCATACTATCACTTGTCTGTTCCGGCGCAAAAAGCCAATGCTTGATGCTTCCGTCAGTATCCCTATCGATGATCACGTGCTTTGGTGCAGGGATCAGGCAATGTTGGATTCCGCCATAGCCTCCGAGTGATTCCTGATAAGCTCCTGTATGGAAAAAACCAATATATTGCTTCCTTCCTTCTTCTATTTTTGGCAGGTAAATATTGAATTGATGGGCTTCTGAATTGTAGTAATCCATGCTGTCGCAAGTCAATCCACCGAGTGAAATATTGTGGTATTCTTCCTCCCAGTTATTGACGGCGAGCATGATGTATTTTTGGTTTAATCCCCAACTATCCGGCAGCTGTGTGATGAAGCTGCCGTCTATCATGTACCAAAGTTCCTTGTCATTTTGGAGCTTTTCATCCAAGATGGAATACAGCACCGCGCCGCTTTCGCCTACAGTATAACTGCCAAATTCTGTAAAGATATTTGGTTCGTCTGTGTGGTTTTTGGCACACATCCATTTGATATTTTTGACAATCTGCTCGGCCATGTATTGGTAATCATAGTCAAAAAAGACGTTGGTCTTGATCGGCCACCCGCCACCGATGTCCATGGTATCGAGGGAAAGCGCCACTTTTTTCAAATCGACATACTTCTGAATAAACCGCGTCAGTTCAGACCAATAGTAGGCAGTATCCTTGATTCCTGAATTGAGGAAAAAATGAAGCATTTTCAGACTTACATTGGGATTGTGTTTGATCTTTTCTTCATATAAGCTGATGATGTCATTGTAGCGGACACCTAGCCTGGAAGTATAAAACCCAAACTTCGGTTCTTCGTCGGCCGCAATCCTTATCCCTACCTGAAAGGGGACTTTGACATGCTCTAGGTAATAATCTATTTCCCCAAGATTGTCCAGAATAGGGATACAATTGACAAAACCATCGTTGAGCAATTCTGTGATATACCGTTTGTAAAGTTCTCTTTTGAAACCATTGCAGACGATAAAAGTCTGCTTGCTGATCAATCCCTGCGCATAAAGATTCCTGACCAAAGGAATATCGAATGTCGAGGAGGTCTCGATGTGGATGTCATTTTTCATTGCCTCATTCAGCACAAAACTGAAATGCGAAGACTTGGTACAATAGCAATACGTGTATTTCCCTTTGTAATCGTGCTTTTCAATGGCATTCCCGAAATAAGTCTTTGCATTTTGGATATTTTCAGAAATCTTCGGCAGGTAGGTCAGCTTCAGAGGCGTCCCGTAGGTTTTGATGATGTCCATGAGGTTGACACCGTTAAAGTAAAGCTCATTATTTTCTACTTTAAATTCTTTGGTAGGAAAGTCAAAAGTCTGTTGGATCAGATCGATGTAATTATTCATTTCAAATGGGGGATTTATAATTGAAAACGCACTGCAAAATTTGCTTTTTATATTGGTAATTCAAATGAAAAAAGGGGAAAATCCATATGGACTTTCCCCTTAGCAACAAGTTAATCGGAGAGAGCATTTATACGAAAAGCTCATTTCGAAGGAGTTGGCCTTCCGCTTCGAATGACTTTTGGTTTTCGATTATTTTTTTGAGGATTTTCTTGAACCTTATTTCCTCTGAAACCACTTTTGTGATTTTTGAAAAATAGTGAAAAACAGAAGGTTCATCAGCAGTGTAAAACTTCAATGTATAAGTATTCAATTCCTTTTGAAATTCCAAAATCACGCCTTTAGGTTGACCTATACTGATCAATCCATTGAACAAACCTTTTAGGCTTTCGAAATCAGCTGAAAGCTTGAAGTAAAGCACCTGAAAACTTTTTTTGGCCTCAGGAAAATTCGGGAAATCAAATGAACCTTGACCTGTCAATTGCACCATATCACATCCATTGATCAATTCAACCGCATTGATGGATTGGCTGGGATTTTCTGATCTTTTAGAAATCTTTTGGAATGAAAATAATTCCTGAGATGGAGTCTGAACGGATGTTTTTTGAACTGACATAAGACAAATTTTAAAAGGTACATTGGCTTTTTCCAAAACCATAATCCAAATATAAAAGGCCGGATTTTATTATCCTAATTAGTCTATCATTTTTATAGGGTATTAAGAGGTAAAATTCGGATTTTAAAAAAACACTCAAAATATACGGGAAGGAATTCTACAATCCGGCTAGGTGGACAATTGATTTCTCGAGGACAGGCACCATTTCAGACCTGAGTTCTGCAAAAAGTTTTCGGATGCGACAGGTTTCTTCATTTTCACATTCGCCACAGGATTCGTAGAATCTTTCCGAAACACAAGGAATCAATGCTATCGGTCCGTCAATGATACGCATCAAATGCGCCACAGTAATGTCATTCGGATCCTTGGCCAATACATAACCACCCCCTGCCCCCCTGATACTTTTCACGACCTGATGGGTTTTGAGTTCACGCAGGATATTTTCCAAAAATTTATAAGGAATCCGTTCCTTTTCAGAAATTGTTTTGGCAGATATGGGAGTCGGACTTCTGTGCTCATAAAGGTATAAAATTGTCTTTATGGCATACTTGGCTCTTTTGGACAGCATTATTTTTCTTTTTTGCTTCCCAAAATACGAAAAAAGTAAAGTCTAAACTACCATTTGAAGCTTCTTGGAAGTTTATTGGACAGCAAGATAAAATGTCCGGATACTCAATCCAATAATCAATAACCCAACCAAAAACATCAAAACCCTTGGATTCAGCTTTTTGCAGATGATGGCTGCGAAAGGTGCTGCGATCACCCCTCCGATAATCAATCCCAAAACCGGAGCCAAACTCAATTCTTTGACAAAAAACAAAAATGTGCTCGCACTGGCCAGTGAAACAAAAATCTCAACAAAATTACCAGTGCCGATGGCAAATCTTGGCACTTGACCTTTACCGAGCAAAGTCGAATTGACGATAGGTCCCCAACCTCCACCTCCGACAGCATCTGCAAAACCACCAACACCTGCCAGGTAGGGAAGGCTTTTTCCATTTGAATCAAACTCCTTTTTCCTTCTCCTGAAAACTTTGGAAATAATGATCACCCCCATCAGCATCAGGTAAGCCGCAATAAATGGCTTGATGGTATTGCCATCTATATTGGAAAGAAAATATGCGCCGGCTACCGCGCCCAACACCCCGGGTATCATCAGTCTTTTTGCGAGATCCCACTTAACATTTCCAAGTTTCCAATGAGAAAATCCTGAAGCCAAACTTGTAAAAACCTGGGCAAAATGAACCCATGCACTTGCCATTGCAGGAGGAATCCCAATGCCAAGCAAGATGGAATTGGAACTCACGCCATAAGCCATTCCCAAAGCACCATCTATGGTCTGTGCCACAAATCCTACCAATAAAAACCAAGCGAACATTTCAAAATCGATCTCTGCACCGGTTACAATTCCAGAAAAAGCATGGTATGCAATCAATACCACCAACACAAAACTCAAAGCAAAAAAACCTAACCAAAATGGCTCTTCACGTAATCTCAGCATTACTTTTTCCATGATTTGTTTTTCTTTTTTGATTGGCAAAGCCCAAAAGTAGAAGCAAAATTATTAATAACCAATTAATCCTATCATTTTTGTAGGGTATACAGGAATAAATATTTAAACTACTCGAAAACTAACATGCAGAAATTCGGTAGGGAAAAGATTTCCAGTAATTATTAAGTGCAAAACCTATGTGGTTGTATTGAATAGAAACTTGCAAGGGACAAAAAAGTGTCAACCAGGTCAAGCAAGGTCGCATATTTCAGATGCCTAAATATTTGCAAACAGCATCGGGGGTTTACTTGTTTCATGTTGAAAAACAAGCTTAATTCGACGCTATTTACAAGCCCAGACAAATCACCCCAATGTCTACAACAGTCATTTCTTATCCAACTTCAGTTGGCCAAAGTTTCCCGATAGGACCGGGCTTTTCCCCTGATGGAGTCAATTTTTGTATTTTCTCCAAAAATGCCCATTGGGTGGAATTGCTTTTCTTCAACAATGTGGAGGACATTGAGCCGAGCCAAACTTTTCGTTTGGATCCATCAAAAAACAAAACCTACCATTATTGGCATATTTTCATTTCAGATGTGAAACCAGGCCAACTCTATGGCTACAGGATCCATGGGCCCTTTGACCCGAATAGAGGCCACCGTTTTGACCCATCCAAAATCATTCTAGACCCTTATGCCAAAGCGGTTGCCTTTCCTGAAAATTTCAACAGAAAATCCCTAAGCATTTTTGGTAAAGATGATGCCCCTTCTCTCAAAAGTGTGGTGACTGATCTCAGCCAATACGATTGGGAAGAAGATATCCACCCAAGAAGGCCTTTTTCGCAAATAGTAATTTACGAATTGCATGTGGGCGGATTTACCAAAAACCCAAATTCAGGTGTGGCTGAAAATAAAAGGGGAACCTTTGCAGGCTTAATTGAAAAAATACCCTATTTGGTAAAATTAGGAGTGACTGCGGTTGAGTTGTTGCCAGTGTTTCAATTTGACATTCAGGATGCTCCACCCGGAAAGATAAATTATTGGGGTTATAGTCCGATTTCTTTTTTTGCACCCCATCAGGGATACAGCACCGGCAAAGATCCCCTGACGGTACTTGATGATTTCAGGGACATGGTCAAAGCCCTGCATCGGGCAGGATTGGAGGTAATCCTGGATGTGGTTTTCAACCACAGTTCCGAAAATAAAGAAGATGGGCCGACCTATAGCTTCAAAGGGATTGACAACAGCGTGTATTATCTGCTCGAAGATGATAAGTCTAGGTATAAAAACTACTCAGGTACAGGCAATACCCTCAACGCCAACCAGTCTATCGTCCGTAGGATGATTATATCGAGTCTTCATTTTTGGGTAAGGGACATGCATGTAGATGGTTTTAGGTTTGACCTTGCGTCTATTTTATCAAGAGATGAGCGCGGTAATCCAATAGAAAATCCTCCAGTACTTTGGGACATAGAGTCAGACCCCATTTTGGCGGGTACCAAACTCATAGCCGAGGCCTGGGATGCCTCAGGCTTATATCAAGTGGGAAATTTTACGGGAGATAGTTGGAAAGAATGGAACGGGAAGTTCCGTGACGATATCAGGAGTTTTCTTCGGGGAGACAAAGGTATCGTAGGGCATTTTGCTACCAGGCTGATCGGAAGCCCAGATATGTATATTTCCAAAAACCGGGAGCTTGAGAAAAGCATCAACTTCGTCACCTGCCACGATGGTTTCACACTTTACGACTTGGTTTCTTACAATATCAAACACAATTTCGCCAACGGGGAAAACAACAAAGACGGTCACAATGACAACCTTAGCTGGAATTGTGGAGTCGAAGGGCCAACCGAGAATCCAGATGTGCTGGCGCTACGGAAAAGGCAGATCAAAAATTTCTTTAGCGTAACCCTTCTGTCTCTAGGTGCCCCTATGATCCTGATGGGTGATGAAATTCTCCATACCCAGCAAGGCAATAACAATGCCTATTGTCAGGACAATGACCTCACCTGGTTCAATTGGGACTTGGTCGAAAAAAACAAAGATATATTCCGGTTTGTAAAAATCCTGATCAAGAAAAGGCTGAAAAGGGAAACTGCCCAAGCAAATTTCAATATGAGTTTGAGGGAATTCCTACACCACTCCGTTATCGATTGGCATGGAGTCAGGCTCCACCAACCGGACTGGTCCGAAAGTTCTTCCAGTATTGCAATCACCATCATGACGTTGAGTGGCAAAATGGCCATGCACTACATGATCAATGCCTATCAAAAAAATCTTGAGTTTGACATTCCGGAAACCTTAAATTCCAAGCCAGTGATCTGGAATCGCTGGATTGATACAAGTCGGGAATCACCGGAAGATATCTGCCTGTGGGTGGAAGGTAAAAAAATAGAAAGCCATTCCTACTTGGTGCCTTCCCATTCAATTGTGATTCTTATCTGCAAAATTGATTAAACAAAAAGGGTCTGAAAATAACCGTGGCAGGAGATGTATTTTCAAAACAACGGCTTTTGCAGGAGTGTGAGAGCTTTTTCCAAAACTGCATCATCCTTGGCAAAACAGAACCTGAGCAATTTATGGTCAGTCCTGTCATGGTAAAATACTGAAACAGGAATACAGGCCACTCCGATTTCTTTGGTCATCCTGATAGCCAGATCATAATCCGGTTCTTGGGATAGATGGCCATAGGAGACCAATTGGAAAAAACTGCCATGTGCCGGTGTAAATTCAAAGGCTGTATCCACCAGCCCCCTACAAAATATATCCCGCTTTCTGTTATAAAATCCATTCAGATGAAGGTACCTGGATGGCTCCATCATGAAGTCAGCTAAGGCATATTGCAAAGGTGTGGCGGTGCTAAAAGTCAGAAATTGATGGATCTTCCGGAACTCGACAGTGAGTTTTTCAGGAGCCAGGCAATATCCGATTTTCCATCCCGTGATATGGAAAGTTTTTCCGAAGGAACCACAAACAAATGATCTTTCTTTGAGCAAAGGATGGCTGAAAATCGGCAGGTGCTTTCGTCCATCGAATGTGATGTGCTCATAAACCTCATCACTGACGACATAAATCTCCCTGTCCTGAATCAATTCCGCTAAGGTATCCAGGTCATTTTGGGTCCAGACATAGCCACATGGATTATGGGGCGTATTGACCATGATCAGCCGGGTTTTGTCGGTAATGGCGGATTTGACCCTATCCCAATCCACCGAAAAATCCGGCAATCTGAGAGGGACATATACAGGCACTCCTCCATTCAGCACCACCGCAGGCGGATAGCTGTCATAAGAAGGTTCAAGCAAAATCACTTCATCGCCGGGTCTGACCACGGCAGTCACCGCTGCGAACAAAGCCTCCGTTGCGCCGGAAACAACCGTTACTTCTTTTTCCGGATCAAATTGGACATCATAGACAAGATTGGTTTTTTCGGCAATCCTCTTTTTAAAGATCGGTACACCGCTCATAGGAGCGTATTGGTTATATCCTTCACTGACATAGTAAGTCACCAAGTCATGGAGATAAGGATAACAATCAAAGCCTGGGAAGCCCTGAGCCAGGTTAATGGCATTGAGGTCAGTCGCCAATTTGGACATGACTGTAAAGATGGTAGTGCCTATATCAGGCAATTTGGAGGAAAGAGTCATTCAATCAAATTTGAAGCGTTTTTCTATCAAAAAGAAAGAGGATGTAACCTACAAAGATTATCCCCAATCCAAAAAGGCTTTCTTTTGGACGGTCATAAATCATGAAAACCATCACCCAAAGGCTGAAAAGAATATAAATCCATTGTATCCAAGGCCTGAACGGGCTTCGAAATCCAGACCTGCTTTTGAGACGGAGAGAAGCTGCGATGGTCAAAGTACCCATCACCTGAAGGACAAAACCGGCATACAGCATGATCGACTCAAATGACCCCGAAAACATCAACACCAAACTGATTGCGGTATTGAACCAGATGGCGCGGACTGGAATCCCGTTTTTGTTGAGGAGTGCCAATGGTTTCCAAAACACATATTCTTTGGCCATGGCATTGGTAATCCTAGGTCCAACCCATGTATAGCCGCTGATCGTAGCGATGAGCTGTATCCCAATGAAAAGACTTACCCAAAACACACCTTGGTTTCCGAAAAGATTGCCAAACGCCAAAGTCGCCACTTGTACTTTCCCTTCCAATTGGGCAATGGAGGCATGCTTCAAAAAAACAAGCTGTAATAAAACATAAACAACCATTACCAAAAAAGTAGCTGAAATCAAAGCTTTGGGAAGGCTTTTTCGTGGTTCATTTATCTCCTCCACGATATAGGCTGCGGAATTCCACCCTGTGTAAGCATAAAAAACATAAATCAGTGAAACTGCAAATCCGGGTGCCAAAATCTCTCCCTTCCAAGAAGCACTGAAATCAAAACTGCTTTCGGCGAGGACCGAAGCGTATCCAAATCCCATTCCGATGAGCACAAAAACAAAAATCAATTTTATTCCTGTGAGGATATTATGGACAAGGCCGGATTGGTGGACCGAAGATGAATGAAACAAACCCATCGTCAAAATCGCCGTCATGCCGATTATTTGGCTGTTATTGAAACCAATCAAAGGCTCCCAATATTTCACCATGGCCATGGCAGCTATTGAAATCGGCGCAGAAAAACCCACTGTCAATGAAACCCAGGCATAAATATAACCCGCTGCCGGATGGATGGTCCGGGAAAGAAAAATATAATCGCCTCCGGACTTTTTGAAATGCGTACCCAATTCTGCATAGACAAATGCCCCGATCAAAGCCATCAATCCTCCTATGACCCACAGAAGGATAATGCTCCAGGTATTTTGGCTGCCCGCCACCTGAAAACCCAGACTTGTAAAAACTCCTGTTCCGATCGTGTTGGCAATCACCAACCCGGAGGCGGTTTTCCATCCGATTTTATTTTTGATATTCATTGACAAAGCCTGATGTTCGGATTTAAAAAATCAATTTCACGAAATAAACCAGAATATTTGAATTAACCTCAAATCCGGATCATCCAAAAAATTTCTTGGGAAAAAAGACAGGTTTCGGTTGGTTTGGACTTTCTGAAATGAATGCTTTCCAATGGTTTTTCAGCCATTTTTTGACTACTTTTGCGCCACTTCGATTGGATAATAATTGAAAAAAAACCCAGATAACCCATTTATGAGAGATATAAAATTGGTCGAGGTCCGATCGGAAATTGCCGCAGGAACGAGAGGTGCAAGTCTTGGAATAGATGCGCTTAAAATCGCAAGTCTGGACAAAACTTCGGATTTCTTCACCAAATTTGATCCGATCAATGTCCCGGATGCCAACAATTTTCTCTGGAGAGGCAACAAACATCCACATGCCAAATACATCGATGGCGTCTATCAGGTTTTGAAGAACGTGTACAGTACCATCGAGTCGTTGAGGTTGGAGAAGTTGTTTCCCATCGTTTTGGCGGGAGACCATTCCACTGCCGCCGGAACCATCATGGGAATCAAAGCTGCCCATCCCGAAAAAAGACTCGGGGTAATATGGATTGATGCACATGCCGACCTCCATACGCCTTACACTACGCCTTCGGGCAACATGCACGGAATGCCTTTGGCCATGTGCATACAGACTGATAACAGAGACTGTGAAGCCAATCAGCCTGCAGAGGAGACGGTTCAGTATTGGGAAAAAATAAAAAAAATCGGTGGTGACGCTCCAAAAATCCTTGCAAAAGACATCGTCTTTATATCCGTCAGAGATACCGAGGCACCGGAAGATTTCCTGATCAAAAAATATGGGATCAAAAATTTTTCTACGGAAGAAGTGAGAAAACTTGGCATCACAAAAGTGGCTGCAGAAGCCCTTGCCGTCCTCGGAGACTGTGATCAGATTTACATTTCCTTTGATGTGGACAGCTTGGATTCATCGATCTCAAAGGGAACAGGAACGCCCGTGGCCAATGGGTTGACGGTAAAAGAAGCGCTTGAACTCAATACAGAATTGATCAAGGACAAGCGTGTCTGCTGCTGGGAAATCGTCGAAGTAAACCCAACCCTTGATTCCGAAAACCTGATGGCCGAAAATGCCTTTGATATCTTGGAAGCCACCACCAAATCTCTGGTTGACAATTTCTAATTTGGTTATTTGATTATTTGGTTATTTCAAAAAAGTTACGTTAAATCCAAGTTGAGAACCAATTTTGAAGCCCAAGAGATGCTTATCAAGTCATCTTGCATTGGTTACATGATGTAGGTTCTTGGTTCTTGCATCTTAAGTCTTGTATCTCATATCTCATTCTCATATCTCACGTCTCATATATATTAAATGAATATAGAAAAGAAAATAACAGCTACGATCCAACAAGCTTTTCTTGAGCTTTTTGGGTATCAGGCGACCTTGGAAGAACTTGCACTGCAGCCTACGCGAAAGGAATTTGAAGGGACTTTTACCTTTGTGGTGTTTTCCTTTTTGAAAATCACCAAACTCAATCCTGAAGCTTCAGGTGCCAAAATCGGAGAATATCTGGTAGCCAATTGTGAAGATGTATCTGCTTTCAATACTGTGAAGGGATTCCTGAATATCTCTGTGACCGAAATTTCTTGGCTCGGAATTTTTTCAAACATATACCAGAATCCTGACTTGGGCCAACTCCCAAAAAACGGCAAAAAGGTGATGGTCGAGTACAGCAGCCCAAACACCAACAAGCCCCTTCACCTTGGACATTTGAGAAATAATTTCCTTGGTTATGCCGTAGCAGAAATTCTGAAAGCCACCGGCTATGAAGTCATCAAAGCGAACCTTGTCAATGACCGCGGCATCCATATCTGCAAATCCATGGTGGCTTACAGGCAATATGGAAATGGCGAAACGCCATCTTCGAGTGGTCTCAAAGGTGACCACTTGGCAGGAAAATACTATGTGATTTTTGACAAAGAATACAAGATAGAGATTCAGAAACTTGTAGCCGAAGGCCAAACAGAAGAACAGGCCAAGAAAAACGCCCCGCTGATACTTGAAGCACAGGAAATGCTATTGCTATGGGAAGCCGGGGACAAAGATGTCGTCGGACTGTGGGAAACCATGAACGGCTGGGTATATGAGGGTTTTGAGGCGACCTACAAAAAAATGGGCGTCGATTTCGATAAATTTTACTACGAATCGGACACTTACCTTTTGGGCAAAAACATCGTGGATGAAGGCTTGGGGAACGGTGTTTTCTTCAAAAAAGAAAACGGATCTGTCTGGGTCGACCTGTCAGCAGAAGGTTTGGACGAAAAACTTGTCCTCAGAGCGGATGGCACTTCTGTGTACATCACCCAGGATATGGGAACCTGCGAATTGAAGTACCAAGATTTCAATTTCGACAAATCGGTATATGTCGTCGGCAACGAGCAGGATTACCATTTTGAGGTTTTGTTCAAAATCATGCGCAAGCTTGGCAGGCCATATGGTGATGGATTGTACCACCTGTCCTACGGCATGGTGGACCTTCCGACAGGCAAGATGAAGTCTCGAGAAGGCACCGTCGTCGATGCCGATGACCTCATGCAGGAAATGATCAAAACTGCCGAAAGCCATACCAAAGAATTGGGTAAAATCGATGGATTCAGCCCGGAAAAAGCCTCTGAACTCTATGAGATTTTGGGGATGGGCGCTTTGAAGTATTTTTTACTCAAAGTAGATCCTAAGAAAAGGATGCTTTTCAACCCACAGGAATCAATTGAATTTCAGGGAAATACCGGCCCTTTCATTCAATATTCGCATGCTAGGATTGTATCTATTTTGAGAAAAGCAGACCAAATCGGCGTGGACTACAGTGCGGCAGGGTTTGAAGGCTTGAGCAAACTAGAACCGGCAGAACGTGACCTGATTGTAGTTTTAAATGAGTTTGAGAAAAAAATCATGACAGCCGGAGAAGAGTATTCCCCCTCTATTTTGGCTCAGTACCTGTTTGACTTGGCAAAAGAATATAACAGGTTTTATGCTGAATTATCTATCTTCCATGAAAATGATCCGAAGGTCCAATCTTTCAGAATCGCAATTTCTGCCATCACCGCCAAAACAATCCGAAAGGGCATGCAGTTATTAGGTATCAAAGTCCCAGACAGAATGTAATATGAAAAAAATCCTTTTTGCTTTTGCAATCATCGCTTTTGCCTGCACCGCAAGTGTCCAAAAGCAAGATCCCGCCGCCATTGTAACACTAGACCAAATGATGATGGAAAAATCCATTTACGATTTTAAAATGAAAGACATTAACGGTGTGGAAGTAGATTTTTCCCAGTTTAAAGGAAAAAAACTACTCATTGTCAATGTCGCTTCCAAATGCGGATACACTCGGCAATATGAAGATTTGCAAAAACTCCATGAAGAACATGGAGATCAGGTGACGATCATCGGATTCCCTGCCAATAACTTTGGCGGTCAGGAACCGGGAACAAATGAGGAAATCAAAGAATTCTGTTCTTCCAAATTTGGGGTGACTTTCCAGATGATGGACAAAGTATCTGTCAAAGGTGCCGACAAGCATCCGCTTTACAGATGGCTTTCTGACAAGGACATGAACGGATGGAATGAAAAAGAACCGACTTGGAATTTCTGCAAATACCTGATCGATGAAAAAGGGGAATTGGTAAAATTTTTCGCTTCTTCGGTAAAACCAATGGATAAGGAAATTTTGCAGTTGATCGCTGAATAAAACAAAAATTTTGACAGATTCTGACCTGTTTTCCTTCCGGAAACAGGTCTTTTTGTTAGTTTTGACCCAAAATCAAAAAGTGGAAGTCACCTTATCCAATAAAAGACAAGCGTGGATGCATGCCATCCGGTTGAGAACATTACCATTGGCTTTGTCGAGTATTTTAATGGGATCATTTCTCGCCGCATACCAAGGGGAGTTTCGCTTTTGGGTATTTTTGATGGCGGCCACGACCACGGTATTTCTTCAGATACTCTCCAATCTCGCCAATGATTACGGAGACAGCATCCATGGTGCGGACTCCCCAGACCGGGAAGGTCCGATCAGGGCTGTACAGTCCGGGATCATCAGTCTTGGAGAAATGAAAAAAGCAATGTTGGTTTTGAGTGCCTTGTCGCTGGTTTCCGGACTCGTCCTGCTGTACATTTCCCTTAATGATTGGAAGCTTTTTTTACTTTTTTTGGGTTTGGGCATTGCCTCGATCATCGCAGCGGTGACTTACACTTCAGGCAGTAAGCCTTATGGCTATGCTGGATTGGGGGATATTGCGGTATTTACATTTTTTGGGTTGTTGGGCGTCGTCGGTACTTATTTCCTGCATTCACTTTCCTTCGATTGGAGCATCATATTGCCTGCGGTTTCGTTGGGATTTTTCAGTACGGCTGTATTGAACATCAATAATATAAGGGACATCACGGCAGATACCAAAGCCGGAAAGAAATCCATTCCCGTACGTATAGGCCGAAAAAAAGCAATAATCTACAATTGGGTTTTAATTTTTGGAGGCAATCTTTCATTGGTACTATTTGCCATCATCAACCAGACCTATGGCTGTCTGATTGCCTTGGCAGTGCTTCCCATCATGGCGAAGGTTGGGAAATCCGTAGCCTCCAAACCCACTGCAAAAGAACTTGATCCATATCTGAAAAAAATGGCAATTTCCACTTTGCTTTGGGTCTTGGTCTTTGGTCTCGGAATATTATTTTTTAGATAAAAAGTGTAGGTTGCTTAAAGGATTGAGCTAATTTTTGTATTTTCCATCATCAACAAAAACCCTGTACCATGAAAACAATTCTCGTTCCTTATGATTTTTCCAAAGAAGCAACCTATGCTTTTGAATTTGCCACAGAATTGGCAAAAAGGACAAAAAAAAAATTAATGCTATTGCACATCATTGAACTGCCCTCTCCGCAGAGTTTCTCCACAATTGGTGAAGTTGGTTATGGCAATGACGTAAATCAGATTTTTATGATTGAGCTGATCGAAAGAAGAAAAAAACAGATGGCTGCATTAGAAGAGGAATTCAAAGATGGCGGCTTTAATTTTGAGACCAAAATCATCTTTGGAAATCCTTTTGCAGGAATTTCAAAAGAAATTGTGGATGCCAAAGCGGACATTGTAATTATGGGAAGTAAAGGATCTTCAGGCATGGAGGAAGTATTGATCGGCAGCAATACCGAAAAAGTAGTAAGGCATGCAACCTGTCCGGTCATTACAGTCAAAGGCCCCATATCTGTGGAAAACATCCGAAAAATAGTTTTTGCGAGCAACTTCGAAGGAGTACCAAGCGAAGTGATTGATCGGCTTAAGGCAACTGTAGCCACTATTGAGGCAGAGATTCATTTGGTCAAAATCAATACCCCTTCGATGTTTGAAAGCACAAGGACTTCGATGGGAAAAATAAAATCCTTCGTGGATGATTTCGAAGTCAAAGCCGCTTCCATGCAAGTATATAACAGCACTTCGGAGGAAGAAGGTATAATTGAATTCGCCGATGATATAGAAGCAGACATGATCGCCATGACCACCCACGGAAGGACGGGATTCCTCCACCTTCTGAGTGGAAGTATCGCAGAAGATGTGGTCAATGCCGCCAAAAGACCGGTGTGGACCATGAAATCAAAGAAATAAAATGTCAAAAAAGAGCAACAACGATTGGAAGAAAAGGGACGGCGTGGTTTATTCTACAAGCAATGATTTTACCTTCAATTTTGGAGGAAACAAAGAAGAAGAAACCTTGGCTGCCCAAAAGCAAAATCTAAAAGTCATGCTTGACAAAAAATCCCGGGGAGGCAAACAGGTGACTTTGGTCGAAGGATTTATCGGAAAAGAGGAAGACCTCAAAGAACTTGGCAAAATGCTCAAAAGTAAATGCGGCGTCGGGGGAAGTGCCAAAGAAGGTGAGATTCTAATCCAAGGCGACCACCGTGACAAAGTTCTTCAGATACTTGTACAGGAAGGCTACAAAGCCAAGAAAGTCGGAGGATAACCTTTTCAGAACAAACAATAATGCACCAAGCTTTGATTCAAGGCTTGGTGTTTTGTTTAAACCATTACTATCAAGACATGCTAAATAGAATGCTTTATTTTTTTGAATTGATGGTATTGATTCCGGTTTTTCCAATCATTTATTTAAAAGGAAAAAAACTGAAAAAAACCCTCATCAAACTTCCCCCGTGGAGTGAATATTTAAAACTTGACAGCACAAGTCCTGAATTATTTCTCTTGATCATCGGAGAATCTACCGCAGCCGGAGTAGGTGCAACAAGTGTAGAAAAGACATTTGCCTCACGGATTTTTGATTATACAGGGGGAAAATTCACCATTTTCAATATTGGGGAAAATGGATTAAGAGCAGAGAACCTGAAAGCTCTTTTTGATAAATGCGAAAATAAAATGGCCAAATCCTTTGCAAAAACAATCATCCTCATCGGTGCCAATGATTGCTTTAAATTGACTCCCCCAAGAAAATTTAGGCAGGAAATGGAATCCTTTATCCAGTTCTTGATACAGGAAAAAGGAGTAAGACAGATCACGATCCCGCTGATACCTCCGGTGCAGGAGTTTCCTGGGATTCCGGTTATCATGCGGTTTTTCTTAGGATGGCACAGAAGTATTTTAACCCGAGAGTTGGAGTTACTTGAAAAAAAATTTACCCAACTTTCCTATGAAAATCAAGGAGATACATTTGCCGGAGAGTTTTTTTCCAAAGATGGCATCCATCCCTCCGATATTGGCTATGAACTAATCGCAGCTTCCATCGCTGCAAAAATCAAATAAAAAAAGGTGACCGGATTATCGGCCACCCGTAATCCAAAAAAATAACCACAAACTAAAAAGGAAATATGATTATCCGCAATGATGCCCTAAGTTTCTTTCGAATCACTTTTGGTGCGGATAATCGTCCATTGTCAACGGTCCATAGTCCACAGCAGGCTCAATTGAACTTCAAAACTTACTTTATTAGTTTGTTGGAAGAAAAGGATAAATACAGAAAGAAAATCACATGAAACGGAAATAGTGTTGGTATGGAAAGATATACGGACCCACTATTAAAATTGGATTGACAACAAGAAAAAAATGAAACAATTTATCGCAAAAATCGCCTTGGTAGTGGAGGACTATGACGAAGCCATTGCTTTTTATACCCAAAAACTCCACTTCGTATTATTGGAAGATACCCGAATGTCGGATACTAAAAGATGGGTCAGGATAGCAC
>JBBRFK010000015.1:0-28411 GCA_038224435.1 Cytophagales bacterium
AAAATCGCATTCCTGCTTTTCTGAGAAATAATATATTTCCTGATATTTTCTCCTAAAGTGGAGATATACCATATTCTCAAATTTCCTTCCATGATCTTCAGAAAAAGACCTTGAATTGGCTGTCACCAATCCGGTATCTATCGCATACACTTTTTTAGGATTGACCAGTTGCTTTTTTTGTGAGTAGCTAAACTTTGGCACAAAAAAGAACAGCCAACTTTCCTCCAAATAAGAAAAATACTCCATGACTGTACTTGTGGCTTTGATTTCAAGGGTCTTGCTGAGGTTGTTTCCCGATACCTGTTTAGAAACATTGGACACAAGGTACATGGCAAGGTTTTGCAACGACCGGATATCCCTGACTCCATACCGCACAGCGATATCCCGCAACAGCAAGTCACCAAACAGCTGATGCAACAGTTCCTGCCTTTCGCTTTTCAAAAATTCCGGAAATCCCCCTTTCCCAAGATAGTCCAAAGTACTTTCCTTACTTTTAGAAATGTTTTTGAACTCACAAAACTGCCCGTATGAAAATGGGTAAAGCTCTTTGGTGACGTGTCGTCCGGTAAGTTTCGTTCCCAATTCTCTGCTAAGCAGAGAGGCATTTGAGCCTGTGATTACAATCTGGTAGCTCTCCTGATCAAGTTTTTGACGGACATACCGCTCCCAGCCATCCACCACCTGTACTTCATCAAAAAACAGAACTGTACGATTGTTCTCCAATATAAGCTTGTCAAGTTTTTGGAAATCCTCTACTGTAAAGCCGTATAACCTAGGATCTTCAAAATTGAGATAAAAGGCTTCTGGATAATCGTTTTCAAGCATTTGAACCAGTAGCGTGCTCTTACCACATCGCCTGATACCGGAAATGATCAGTGAGTGGCTACTTAGCAAAGGAAAATTCTCCAGTTCATTTCTCTCCAGTCCCTGCGACCTTTTGCGCACATCTTCTCTTTGAGTTAATGCTACTTCCTCAAGTAAATTTTTGGATATCATATTCTCCTCCTTTATTCTATCAAATATATATTTTTATTGTTTACTAAAAAATACTATTGTTGTTTAGTAAAAAATACTACTGATTTATTTATAAAATAGTTGATAGGGGTCAAATTCATTTTTGAAAAATGTAATTCCCATTCTCTACCAAAGAATCTAAAAGTCAAAGCCAGAACTCAAGAAACAATCGAAAGGACCATTGCCAAAGCCCGTCTCAAGGATTTCAGAAGCATTTTCAATAAAAAAACCGGACATCGCTGCCCGGTTTCTGAATATTGTAATCTCAATGCATGAATTCGTGATGACAAAGAAAAGCCTGTTTATCCTTATTACCACTTTATGATTGTACGCTTTCTTGCCACCAACCAAATAAAATAAGGCTTGATGTTCAGTTAAATCTGCTGTGGACTTTCGTTTATGGACTATCGGCGATTCCGTAAAAGTGATTCAAAATAAACTTAATGGCATCATCGCGGATAATCATATACCACTTATTCCTTTTATCAGACCAAGCAGGTATTTGTACCATCTTAGACAGTATTTTTCCTTTAGTTTTTGGGTTATGCTTGACTGATACTTTTTACCGCAAATTATTCCTGAGGTTTCTTTCCAGAACAATTATCACCCTTACTCACTTTTCTATCAATGCAAGGATCCTCTGATAGGCCGATTCCGTATCGGCTTTATCTTTAAAATTAATGATGGTTACCTCGCCATTTTTTGTAGTAATGATCAAATAAGGTCCATTTCCAGAATGAATCAGCAAGCGGGTTTTTCCCAGTCCTTCAACTTTAAAAAATCCCTTTTTGATACCGCCTAAACTTAATCCATTTGTACGGGCATTTATTGTAGGCCTTTTATCGGACAATTGAAGATTTTCTATCGAAGCAATACTAATTTCTGTTCCGTACGCTCCGGTAAACTCCACTGAATCATCGGTAAAATGGACCTTTGATGGGATTATCCCATAAATCAAAATTCCTATCACAAATACCAGTACAAATCCGACAAAATATTTTCTAAGGTTCGACTTCATATCCTTAAATTTATTGTGGTCAAAGCGCTTCGTATTGACCACCATTACAACAACTCCCACCAAAACCACAGCAGGAATAAAATAATCTACAATGTCACTGAGTCCAATCCATTTGAAAAGGTAATACCCTATAATGATCGTCAAACCTATGACAAAAAGACCATTTCGAATATACGTCGATAAGCCTTCTATATCTACTTTTTCCTTTCGCTCTTTGGACATTGTATTGTATCCAGCAATCAGATTGGGAAAAAATTTTACTAAAAATCCCGTAGCAATCATTAATAATCCTGCGATTAAACCTGTAGCATCCATGGTGTATTGTTTTATGTAATTTTTATTAATAATTGAGGTACTACTTGTAATCCTTGGCTCTTCAAATCAAATAGCTATCAAACAGCCGCATTTTTCGATACTCAAACCAACCTGTCCCAGATTACCTTGCAACTTTACCCATTCATTTGATCTCGAATCTTCTGTACCATACCAATCATGTTAAACAATATGGTACCTCCAAATAGAAAAAAACTAAAGCCAACTCTTTTTCCTACTCCAGAAAAAAATAGTCAAAAAAACCGGACATCGCTGCCCGGTTTCTGAATATTGCAATCTTTTAATCTTAATGCATCAAATCGTGATGTCAAGGGAAAGCCTGTTTCATGAATGAAGGATTCATCAACCTAACAACTTTGAGACTTTTTAACCTTCCAACCCAATCTTCCAATCTTAGAATCCCTCCTACTCTCCCTGCGCCAAACTATAAGCCCTGACGCCATCAAACGCATAGAGTTGTTCTGTCTTGATAAAGTCAAATCCCAAGCCTTCGATCTGAGCCAATAAATCCAAAATCTGTTTGTGCGAGATCACCGTCTGTCCGGCAGTCTGGAACCTGCACCTCCAATGATCAGTACAGAATGTTTCCGGCATTCCTCCCGGATATACTTTTATCCCTCTGTTTGTTATCAACTGCAATACGAGCCCATCTGCATCGGCCTTTCTGATTTTTTCCCCGATCACATCGGGATCCCTGCCATCAGCATCCCAGTCTACAAATACATCTACGCCGATCAATTCTTTTTTGGATTTGGTGACCTTACTGAGTTTGATCACCATCGGAGAAGTAGCAGACTTGTCAAATACTGCCGGAACAAGGCTTGAAGGCATCTGTCCCAATCTCTCGACCACAGCCTGTGCAAATTCCCTTGTTCCTGCCTTTTTGGTGGAAAGGGTTGGCTGGTAGATATCTCCGGTATGGATACCATCCTCAAGTGTTTTCATCCAGGCATTAGCGATTTTCTCAGCGATCTCAGGTTGGCCGATATGGACGAGCATCATGATGGCGCCATTGAGCAAGCCGGATGGGTTGGCGATGTCCATGCCTGCGATGTCAGGCGCAGAACCGTGGATCGCTTCAAACATGGCGACTTCCTCCCCTACATTGGCCGAACCTCCGAGTCCTACAGATCCTGTTACCTGCGCGGCCACATCGGATATGATATCTCCATATAGATTCAAGGTCACGATCACGTCAAAAATCTCAGGTCTTTCTGCGATCAAAGCCGTACCGATATCGATGATTTTATGGTCTGTCTGGATTTCAGGATATTCTTTTGCCACTTCCAAGAAAGTCTTATGAAACAGGCCATCTGCCAATTTCATAATATTGTCCTTGGTCATACAGGTTACTTTCTTTCGTCCGTACTTCCTTGCATATTCAAATGCATATCTGATGATTTTTTCCGACCCCGGTTTGGAGATCAATTTCAGGCATTGGTATACCTCTTGGGTTTGTCTGTGCTCAATACCGGCATAAAGGTCCTCTTCATTTTCACGGATGATGACAAGGTCTGTTTTTGGGAAATAGGTTTTGACAAACGGTGAAAACGCCTTGCAGGGCCTGACATTGGCAAATAAACCAAAGGATTTTCTTGTGGTGACATTCAGGCTTTTGAATCCTCCACCTTGAGGGGTGGTAATCGGTGATTTCAAAAATACTTTTGTTTTCCTCAAAGAATCAAAAGCTCCGGGCTCCATACCGGAGCTGATTCCTTTCAAATAGACTTGCTCGCCGATTTCAATCACTTCATATTCCAACTGCGCGCCTGCCGCATCGAGGATATCGATCGTGGCTTTCATGATTTCGGGACCTATACCGTCTCCATATGCTACAGTGATTTTTGTTTTGGCCGACATATACAAAAAGAGATTAGTTTGTTTTTATTTCCCTGCAAAAATAGGAAAATAAGCCGAAAGGCTCGGGTCAATTGGCATAATTTAGCTTAATGGGAATCATAAAATGCCAGTAACAGCTAGGTCGGCATTATTGGGATAATGATAGAGGTAATGGTATTTTTCCTACCAATGCTTTGGGAATGAATAGCGGGCTTGTATATTTGATATCCACATCCACCAACAGCTATGTCAGAAAGCAAGAATATTCTCTCTGAAGTGAAACAAGGTATTCTATACCTTACCATCAACAGGGAGAGCAAACTCAATGCACTTAATTTTGCTACTCTTGGAGAAATCAGGGAAATCTTCACTGAAGTATCCGACAACAAAGACATCAAAGCAGTCATCATCACGGGCTCGGGAGAAAAAGCCTTTATTGCAGGTGCTGACATCAGCGAGATAGCCGAAATCAATGAGCTGAATGCCAGAAAATTCGCTGAAAACGGTCAAGGAATTTTCAGTTTAATCGAAAATTGCCACAAGCCTGTCATCGCAGTCATCAACGGTTTTGCATTGGGCGGCGGCTGTGAACTGGCAATGGCATGTCACATGCGGGTGGCGGTGGCGACAGCAAAATTCGGACAGCCGGAAGTAAACCTTGGCATCATCCCAGGATACGGCGGTACCCAAAGGCTGACTTATCTCGTCGGAAGGGGAAAAGCCAACGAGTTGATGATGACAGGAGACATGATCGGGGCAGATGAAGCCAAATCATTGGGACTGGTCAACCACATCCTTCCCACAAAAGAAGAAGCAATAGCCAAAGCAGAAGAAATCATCAAAAAAATTATGAGTAAAGCGCCCTTGGCCATCGGTATGATTGTTGACTGTGTCAATTCCGTATTTGTTCCAGACGAGGATGGCTACCAGACAGAAGCCAATAGCTTTGCCCGCTGTGTCAAATCCGGTGATTACAAAGAAGGTACTTCCGCTTTTCTTGAAAAAAGAAAACCGATATTCAAAGGGGCTTAATTCCCCTTTTTCTTTTTCCCGATGAGCCAACTCAAAAAACTTGCAGGACAGACGGCCATCTACGGCATCAGCAGTATCCTTGGCAAGACCATCAACTTTTTACTTCTCCCTATTTATACAGGTTATCTTGCCAAAGAGGAATTGGGATCTTTCACGGCAATTTATGGATTCATCGCTTTCCTTAACATCATTTTCACTTTTGGCATGGAGACGACCTATTTCCGCTATGCCACCGGAAAAGGCCTCGATCCCCAGAAAGTATTTGCCCAGATCCAATCGCTACTGATTACGACTTCCATCTCCATGGGAGCTATCATCTATTTCAGCGCACCGGCTATTGCAACTTGGCTGGGATATGAGGGTCAGGAATACCTGTTTCGTTGGATGGCTTGGATTTTGGCCATTGATGCAGTTTTGGCGTTGCCTTATGCCAAGTTGCGGAAGGAGAACAAGGCCCTTCCTTTTGCCCTCACCAAACTCGGAAATATATTATTGAATGTTGGTTTCAATATCTTCTTTATCGTTTTCTGCTTCCATGTTTGGAATGGAGAAATCCTAACGGGATTGCAACCTCTGATCAATGCTATTTACAATCCCGATTGGGGTGTGGAATATATCCTGCTTTCCAATTTGTTTGCCAATGCGCTGATGATTCCTGTTCTGATAAGACTCACAGGGAAGTTTAAGTTTGGGATGGACAAGGAAATTTTGCAGCCCATGTGGCATTATGCCATTCCTTTGCTTTTTATGGGCTTGGCAGGTGTGACCAATGAGGTGTTTTCAAGAACTTTGTTTGAATATGTATTGCCCGAAAATTTCTACGAGGGATTGACCCAAAGGGAAGCGGGTGGTGTTTTTGGGGCCAACTTCAGGTTGGCAATATTAATGAACCTCATCATCCAAGCATTCAAGTACGCAGCTGAACCATTCTTTTTCAACCAGTCGACAGACAAAAACAGTCCTCAATTATTCGCAAAGATAATGCATGCGTTTATAATTTTCTGCTCGATCTTGATGCTGGCGGTTTCGGTTAACCTGGAAATCTTGGGTAATCTTTTTCTGCGTGGTGAAGGTTATGGCGGAGCGCTTTACATAGTTCCTGTGTTACTTTTGGGCTATTTGTTTTTGGGGATCTATTTCAATCTCAGCATTTGGTTTAAGCTGACCGATCAGACCAAATACAGCTTTTATATCACGACACTCGGTGCTGTGGTGACCGTCATTGTGATATTGGTTTTTGTCCCGATTCTGGGCTATATGGGGGCTGCGCTCAGTACCTTATTGAGTTATTTCCTGATGGCTGTTGTATGTTTTTTCTATGGTCAGAAATATTTCCCGATTCCTTACAAGACAGGCAAAGATTTGTTTTACCTCGTTTTGGCTTTTGGATTGAGCTATCTGGGATTTTTCTTGGAAATAGACCAGCCGGTTCTTCAATTTATTACGAGAAATAGCCTATTGATTGGTTTTGTTCTTGTAGTTTTGTGGCTTGAAAAAGAAGACCTCCAGAAGTTCTCCAATCCATTGTCAAGAAGAAAATCATGAAAATCAAGGTAATCAACCAATCCAAACATCCTTTGCCGGAATACCAGACTCCTTTAGCCGCAGGCTTAGACCTTAGGGCAAACATTGACGAGTCGGTTTCCCTGGGGCCGTTGGAAAGAAAGCTGATAGGTACCGGACTTTTTTTGGAATTGCCAGCCGGATTTGAAGCCCAGATAAGACCTAGAAGTGGCTTGGCATACAAATACGGACTATCTGTACTCAATACACCTGGGACGGTAGATGCTGATTACAGGGGAGAAATAAAAGTACTGCTAGTCAACCTTTCCAATGAAACCTTTGTTGTGCAGGATGGTGAACGGATCGCACAGATGGTCATCGCCAGGCATGAGCAGATACAATGGCAGCCAGAGGAAATTCTTTCCGAAACCGAGCGCGGCTCCGGAGGATATGGCAGCACCGGAAAAGCCTAACTTCAATTCCTGATACGCAATAATTGGGGTTTGGATCCGCCGGTAAAATTTCCTTTTTGCCAGAAAGAACAAAAAGGTACTATGTTTGCGTTAAGTGAGTGATTGCTGTGCGCATTGGAAAAAATACCGAAAACATTACACCTGATTCCTCCTCAATCAATCCTTTATCAATAAAATCAAAATCGAAATAAGACCTCTACTGTGACTATACAGATCAAAAAAATATTGAGTATTTCGCTGTTGCTGCTGATCAGCTTTGGTGCGTTTTCACAAAATAAACTATCCCGGAAGGAAAGAAAACAACAATTGACAGAAGCCCAGACCTCTAGGCTTTTTATCGATGGCGAGCGTTATTTGATGCTGGAAGATTTTGACCGCGCCTATTTTTATTTCCAGAAGGCAAGAGAATTAAGTCCTGAACAGCCTGCCATCAATTTTAAAATCGCCGAGATTCTCCTACGTGCAAACCAAGTCGATAAAGCTTTGGAATTTGGGATGAAAGCCGTAGAGTTGGATCCTGACAACAAGTACTACAACCTGGTGATGGCTGAAGTGTATTCAAAACAAGGAGACACCAAAAAAGCAGCCGCTATCTTGGAGAAACTGATGGCCAATTCAGAAGAAAACCAAAATTACATCCTTGACCTTGCTTCCCTTTATTTGGCTGGAAATGAGTTTGACAAAGCCCTCGAGGCATTGACATCCGCGGAGGAGTTTTACGGCCTAGCCCCTCAAATCACCCTTCAAAAACAAAAAATCTATCTCCGTAAAAACGACCTCAAAAGTGTCATTTTGGAAGGAGAAAAGCTGATTGATTCCCAATCGGGTAACTCCCTATATGTGATCAATCTGGTCGAAATCCTTTTCAATAACGGAAAGACAGACGAGGCCATCCTTTTGGTAAATAAATCCCTATCGTCTTTCCCTAATCAGCCTGACCTTCAGATGGCAGCTTTTGCACTCTACAAAGACAAAGGGGATATGGATAAAGCAGAAGAACTGATAAAAGCAGCATTTGCCAATCCTGACTTGGAAGGCTCTGTTAAAGCGCAGGCATTTGCAGGCGTCCTTCAAGAGCCGAAGTCCACAAGAAGAAATGGATTGTTGGACACACTTGCAGAAAGTATGATTGCCTATCACCCCAATGATGCCGATATCCTGACGGTTCTCGGTGACAAAAAATTGTTTGAAGATGACCGTGAGGGTGCATTGAAATTGTACCGACAGGCCATAGCCATCAATCCTTCAAACCCTCAGGTTCTTCAGGGTGTGATCACTACCATGTTTGAATTGAGTAAGGGATTTGCTGAGATAGAACAGATCACGGAGACTGCAGTGTCGGAATTCCCCGAAAAACCCGAGTTCTGGTTTTTTGACGGTACAGCCAAGCTTGCACTAAAAAAAGGACCTGAAGCAGAAACCTCTCTCAACAAAGCAATCGAAATCAACGGTGGAAAAAACCCACAGCTTGACCTTTTGATTAATGGCCAACTGGGAGATGCTTACCATCTGACTGGAAAAACAGAAAAGGCCTTTGAAGCTTATGAAGCCGTATTGAAAGTAAATCCTGACGATGAGCATGTTCTGAACAATTACGCCTACTACCTTTCTCTCGCCAAAAGAGACTTGGAAAAAGCGAAAAAGATGTCAGAACAATTGGTGAAAAGGTTCCCAAAAAACGCCACTTACCTTGATACCCATGCCTGGGTATTGTTTCAATTGAAAGAATATGAAGGAGCCAAAACTTACATGGACCTGGCATTGAAATACGAAGAGACTCCTAGCGGGGTGATGTTGGAGCATTATGGCGATATCCTTTTCTTTTTGGGTAACAGCAATGAGGCCATAGCCTATTGGAAAAAAGCAGAAGGAACTGAAGAAACTTCCGAATTTCTATTGAAAAAAATCAAGGATAAAAAATATTATGATTAAGCCGTCAATCACTTTTTTGATTATTGCATTAATTTTTCTAGCAGGATGTGCCAAAAAACCCAACCTCTATACTTCAGATGAAATCATGGAGGAGTTTCGTCCATCTGTTTTTGAATTTGAGTACATCAGCGCCAAAGGAAGGATTGTCTTGGAAGAATCAAACGGCAAAGTCACCAAAGGAACAATCAACATCAGGGCAAAAAAAGACAGTGTGGTCTGGTTCAGCATCACACCGGGATTAGGTTTGGAAGCCATCAGAGGCATGGTGACAGAAGAAAGAATGCACATCAAGGACCGCATCAACGGGGAAGATATCAATATCAGTTTTGTAGAGATGCTTGACAGGTATGGACTGAAATTAGACCTCCCCTTGATGCAAAACCTTCTTTTCGCCAATGTCCCGCAGGAGTTCAGCTATAGGGACAGATTGCTCCGGGCGGGAAAATACTTTGAACTTACCCAGACTAGAGATGGTGTCAGGTACCATTCGAGGGTCAGTACATCCCATGGCAAAGTGGTGGAGCTCACAAGCAATACCCTAGACGATCTCGGTGCTCTTATGGCAAGTTATCCTACCTTTGAAGATGTCAACGGGCAGCCCTTCCCAAACAAGATGTTGTTAAAACTTTCGCTCAAGTCACCGGAAGGCATTCAAAATGCCATCATTCACCTGGAGTTTAGCCGGATTGATTACTTGACTGAGGCCATTTCCTTCCCTTTTCATTTTTAAACAATGAAAATCAAATTTGCTGTCTTCCTGTTTTTAATTGTTGTTCTGGGATTTCCCTATGGAGAAGCCATTGCACAGACAAAAAAAACACGTGCACAGCTGGAAATAGAAAAAGCGGATATCCAAAAACGCCTTTCCGAATTTGATCAGATTTTAAAGAAAACTTCAGAAACAAAAAAAACATCGGTAGGCCAGCTCAATGCTGTAAACAAACAGCTACAGACCAGAATCACTTTTATCAGAACCCTCAGCAATGAGGTCATACTGATCAACAGAGAAATCAAAGAAACTGAAAGTTCGATCAGTGCCCTTGAATCAGACCTTATAAACCTGAAGGAAGAGTATGCAGGCATGGTCTATACTTCTTCCAAGCTGAATTCAGGCTTGACGATGACCGCGTTTATTTTTAGCTCAGCTACTTTCAAGCAATTTTACATGAGGCTGAAATACCTCAAACAATATTCCGATGCCAGAAAAAAACAGGTGGCATTGATCAATGAAAAAACCACAGAGCTTGCCTTTCAGAAGAACCTTTTGCAGGAAAAGAAAAATGAAAAACAGGTCGTATTGACCAAAGAGCAAGAACAAAAACAAAAGCTTGACAAGGAAAAAAGAGCACAACAAGGCATAGTCAATAACCTCTCCAAGCAGGAACAGGATTTGAGAAAAAAAATTGCTGCAGCCAAAAAACAGCAGGAAAACCTCAACAGCATGATCAAAAGAATCATTGAGGAAGAAATCAGGTTGGCTGAGGCCGAAGCAAAAAAGAAAAACAGCACCGCATCCAAATCTTCCGGTAGCAGTATCCCGTTAACCCCTGAGGCGGCGGCATTATCGAGTTCATTCGCAGGCAACCGCGGAAAACTCCCCTGGCCTGTAGAAACCGGATTTGTTACCAAACGATACGGAACACATCCCCATCCAACACTCAAGGGAATCACAGAAGACAATGACGGAGTAGATATTCAGACTACGCCAAATTCCAATGTCAGAGCAGTATTTGATGGGGAGGTAACCAAAATATTTACCCTCCCAGGATATGGAGGAACTATAGTGGTCAAGCATGGCGAATACTATACCATGTACAGTAAGCTAAAAGTGGTCTCTGTCAAATCCGGCGACAAAGTTAAAGCCAAACAAGTACTAGGACAGGTGTACACAAACAAAGATGGGGTGGCGGAAGTACACTTCGAAACTTGGAAAGGACTCCAACCCATGGACCCGTCATCTTGGCTAGCGGGTCGATAAAACTATTTAATCGTATATTTATAAAAAAACCGGTGTAAGGGAGCATCTTTCCTTTGTGTTAGAAAGGCACTCTTATATCTTTGTAACATATAAATCTAAAACAATACCATCATGACTACATTGGGTTTCTTGCAAAACATGGGCGGAGGTTCTATTATTTTGATAATAGTTGTCATACTTCTGCTATTTGGCGCCAAAAGAATCCCTGAATTGGCAAGAGGGCTCGGACGGGGAATCAGAGAGTTCAAAGATGCCACCAAGGAGATTCAGGACGATCTTGAAGAAGGTCTTAAGGAGAAAAAGAAAAAAGAATAATCAGATTCAAAGAGAACACCTTGGAAAAATTCCTTTCGTTTGACGACATCACCAAGTCGCTTGAAAATAGGGAAACCGATTGTAAAGCGATTGTAAATTATTACCTACAAAATATCCAAACGAAGGCGCACCTCAACGCCTTCGTTGAAGTTTATAAGGATTCCGCAATGGCACAGGCTGCCAAAGTAGATGAGAAAATCGCTTCAGGAAAAGCCGGTAGACTTGCCGGTATGGTGGTTGGCATCAAAGATGTTTTGGTCTACAAGGACCACGAGTCCAACGCCTCCAGCAAAATCCTTAAAGGATTCAAATCCCAATTTACCGCAACAGCTGTTCAGCGTTTGATTGACGAAGACGCCATCATAATCGGCAGACTCAACTGTGATGAATTCGGAATGGGAAGTTCCAACGAAAATTCCGCCCACGGTAAGGTCCTGAATGCGGCAGATGAGACAAGAGTTCCTGGAGGTTCTTCAGGAGGTTCCGCTGTAGCTGTCCAGGCCAATCTTTGTACCGTATCACTCGGCACAGACACAGGAGGTTCGGTGAGACAGCCGGCAGCATTTACCGGTCTTGTCGGGAGCAAACCTACCTATTCAAGGGTTTCCAGATGGGGACTTATAGCTTATGCTTCTTCCTTTGACACCATCGGCGTATTGTCTCGAAATGTCCGGGACAATGCACTAGTCATGGAAATCATGGCAGGCACGGACAACTTTGACAGCACTGCCTCCAAGAAGCCTGTTCCCCATTACTCTGAACTTTTACATTTTGGAAAAAGGGCAAGAATAGCTTTTATCACGGAGACCATCGAATCAGAAGCGCTCCAGCCCGAAATCAAAGAAAATACCCTTGCGGTCTTAGAAAAGTTAAGGAAAGAAGGTCATCAAGTGGAAGAAGTTCATTTTCCTTTACTGAAATATACCCTACCGACTTATTATATTTTGACCACCGCTGAGGCAAGCTCCAACTTGTCTAGGTTTGACGGGGTAAAATATGGTCATAGAAGCCCTAACGCCCATAATCTTGAAAGTATGTACAAGCTTTCAAGGTCAGAAGGATTTGGAGAAGAGGTCAAAAGAAGGATCATGCTTGGGACATTTGTGCTCAGCGCGAGCTATTATGATGCCTATTTTACCAAAGCTCAGAAGGTCAGGAGATTAATAAAAGAATATACTGAAGAAGTTTTAAATAAATTTGATTACATTATTATGCCAACTACGCCATCAACGGCGTTTAAGTTTGGAGAACATAGCAATGACCCAGTTGCCATGTATCTGGAAGATTTATTTACTGTTCAGGCTTCCGTTTCAGGAGTTCCGGCACTTTCCCTTCCAAATGGTACAGACAAAAAGGGTTTACCTATCGGCATCCAGATAATGGCAAATTCATTCAAAGAGGCTGAATTATTCGCTTTTGGAAATTATCTGATGGAATTAAATAGTAACTAACTCATAATCACCCGGCAATGAAAAATCTATCTATCTCACTCACATTCACTTTTTTACTTTTATTATTATTTCACCCAGTTGCGATCAGTCAAGAATTGAACAGGATCAACAATGCGACAATAGCGGAAGAGACTATTGCACCCATCTACCATTTTGAGCATATCCCTGATTTCACCTACAACGATGTTGCGACGAAAATCAAGGCTATGGATACGGATATGTCCTTTGAATTGAATGAAAGGATTTTCTCTTTCATCAATTACTTTGTAGTCAGAAATAGGGAATATACCAAAATGGTCATTCAGAGAAAGGATATCTATTTTCCGATGTTTGAAGATGCCCTGCTACACCACGATATGCCAGAGGATATCAAATACCTGTCTATCATCGAGTCAGGACTTAACCCGACAGCAAAATCCCGGGTCGGTGCTTTGGGCTTATGGCAGTTTATGCCTGCCACCGGTAAGATGTTTGGGCTGGACTACAACAAAGATGTAGACTTGAGAATGGATCCAGAATTGTCCTCTGATGCAGCAGCCAAATACCTTAAATCCTTATACAGGATGTTTGGCAATTGGGAATTGGCTTTGGCCGCATACAACTGCGGACCAGGCAACGTCAGAAAAGCAATCAGAAAATCCGGGGGGAAAAAGACATTTTGGGGCGTCTATGATTTCCTTCCAAAAGAGACAAGAAGTTATGTACCCCAGTTTCAGGCCATGATGTATGTCATGAGATATGCAGAGGACCATAACTTGATCTTAGAACAACCCACCTATCCCCTCGCATACGAAAAGATTAAATTCAACCAAGAATTAGACTTCGAGCAACTTGCTGCGGTTTCAGGCATTTGTCTAGAGGATTTAGAATACCTAAATCCGGCCGTTCAAAACAGGATGATCCCTGCTTCTAATCAATACATGGCAGTGAATGTACCAAAATCAAAAGCCAGGTATATCACTGAAAACAAAGAACAGTTTTCTGATGCAGTCAAATTGACCTCTGAAAGATCGGCCGGTCTAAGAACAACACCGGTTTTAACAGCCAATACAAGCAAGCCTGCCGCATCCGCTTCCACTAGCGCTACTTTGGCAACTCAAAACAAAATCACCTATGTGGTCAAGTCAGGTGATGTGCTTGGGACGATTGCCCAAAAACATGGTACCAACGTCACCAACATCAAAAACTGGAATAACCTGAGATCAAACACCATCAAGGTCGGTCAAAAACTCGCGGTCTACAAAAAAGAAAGCTCCTTCGAGACCAGCCTTGCAAACAACGCGTCTTCACCATCACAATCACCCGAATTCTACACTGTCCAACCCGGAGATTCACTTTGGATTATTTCAAAGAAATTTGACGGAATAACCATCGACCAGATCAAAAAACTCAACAACCTCAATTCTAATCAGATCAAACCGGGCCAAAAATTAAAAATTGGTTAACCTATTTGATTAGTAAAATTTTTTCATGGAAATTTTTATTCCTAAATTGTAGCTATAATAAAAATATATTATGGGAAATTCAAAAAAATTAACCTTATCAATGGTGCTTATCATTGCTTCCTTGGCTTTTTGGAGCTGTGAGGAAGGGGAAGGCAGCTCCTCCACCAAACCAAAAGCAAGAGGCGCAATCGGCGAAATTATTTTAGCAATTGATTCTGTGAAGTGGGACGGGCCTGTCGGAGATGCCATCAGGGATGTTTTCGAGGATGATGTCCCCGGGTTGATCAGGGGAGAAAGCATGTTTGATGTCAGGAAAGTTGACCCCAGAGCCATGTCAAGGTTGTTTAGGGGTGCTACCAACATCATTTATGTGACAACCTTTGATGACAAAAAGAGCGGAAGCCAAAACATCAACGCCATTTTTTCTAAAGAAGCAAAAGAAAAAGCAGCAAATGATACCAACCTTTATTTGTTGAGAAATGAGGATGAATTTGCCCAAGGCCAAGAAGTAATATACCTGTTTGGAAACAATGAGGTAGAGCTCATCAGCAACCTGAAAAAAAACAAAACCAAACTTCAAAACCTTTTCCAGGTGAGGGAAAGAGAAAGGCTGGAAAAATTGTTAATGGCCAGAAAAAGCTCTGAAGCAAATGTAATGGCAGCAAAATTGGGATTGGACATCAATGTCCCTGCTTCATACCAGATTGTAAAATCAGAGGATAATTTTCTATGGCTCAGACAGCCAACTCCCACTACCAAAAGACCCGACATCAGCCTGTTTTTCTATTCGACTGACTACACCTCCGAGCTACAGGTTTTTCCGGATTCTGTCATCGCATTGAGGGATAAAATTGCCAAAACACATATTTATGGAGATCCAAACAATCGAAATTCATACCTCATAATTGAAAAGGTTGACCCCTCTCCCATGTTCAAAAATTTTTTGATCAAAGACAATTATGGTGTTGAAATCAGAGGCGGATGGAAAACAAATAACCTCAGCATGGGCGGATCTTTTTTGGCCTATGTGATTGTAGACTCCAAAAGGGGAAAACTTTACTACATGGAAGGCTTTGTCTATTATCCTAATGAAGCCCACCGTGAAGCAATCAGAGAAATAGAAACCATCCTATTAGCCACCGACCTCCTTGGAGAAAAGGAACAGGCGGGCTGATGCATTTTAACAATTAACCTTTATGGCCATTAAAATCAGAAAACTAGACGCTTTAAATTACCATTCACAGGGGAAACCCGGAAAAATCGAAGTCGTACCCACCAAACCGCTTTCAAGCCAGTTGGACCTGGCGCTTGCTTATTCACCCGGCGTTGCTGAACCGTGTCTGGAAATTGCCGATAACAAAGAGAGTGTTTATAAATATACTGCCAAAGGAAACCTCGTCGCTGTCATTACCAATGGTACGGCAGTGCTTGGATTAGGAAACATCGGACCCGAAGCATCCAAGCCGGTAATGGAAGGAAAAGGGGTCCTTTTCAAAAAATTTGCGGGAATAGATGTGTTTGATATCGAAATCGCAGAAAACGATCCTTACAAACTGATCGAAATCATCAAGTCACTAGAGCCTACTTTTGGAGGAGTCAACCTGGAAGACATCAAAGCCCCGGAGTGCTTTGTCATCGAACAGACACTGAAAAGGGAAATGAATATCCCGGTCATGCATGATGACCAACATGGGACCGCTATCATTTCAGGAGCTGCATTGTTGAACGCATTGGAAGTAGTAAACAAGTCAATAGAAGAAATCCTATTGGTGGTGAATGGGGCCGGTGCCTCCGCCATCGCCTGTACCAGATTCTATATAACATTGGGCGTAAAACCTGAGAATATCGTCATGTGCGACAGAAAAGGTGCCATCAGGAAAGATCGGGAGGACTTGGATGATACCAAAAAAGAGTTTGCGACTTCCCGGGACCTGCACACACTTTCGGATGCCATGACCGGCGCAGATGTATTCCTCGGACTATCTTCCGCCAATGTCGTTAGCCAAGATCAAATCATGCTGATGGCTGAAAATCCTATCGTTTTTGCACTGGCAAATCCTGATCCTGAGATTGCCTATGAACTCGCCATGGCCACAAGGGACGATATTATTATGGCGACCGGAAGGTCTGATTTTCCGAATCAGGTAAACAACGTTCTCGGTTTTCCTTATATCTTCCGTGGTGCCTTGGATGTAAGGGCTACTTCCATCAATGAAGAAATGAAGCTTGCAGCATCTAAAGCCATAGCTGCTTTGGCAAAAGAACCGGTCCCCGATATTGTCAACAAAGCATATGGAGACGACAAAATAACTTTTGGGAAAACTTACCTGATCCCAAAACCATTGGATCCCAGGTTGATTACCACCATCGCACCTGCGGTCGCAAAAGCCGCCATGGAATCAGGCATAGCCAAAACGGTGATCATTGACTGGGAAGCTTATAATGTAGAACTCGAGGAAAGAATCGGCATCGACCAAAGGCTCATGCTCAGAGTGGTGACACGAGCTAAAAAAAACCCCAAACGCGTTGTTTTCGCAGAAGCAGACAACGTCAAAATCCTCAAAGCATCCCAATTATTGAGGGATGAGCGGGTCGCCATTCCGATTTTGCTTGGAAATAAAGAAAAGATAGATTCACTCATAGAAGAGCATAACCTGGATCTGACTGGAGTGACCATCATTGATCCATATAAAGATGAGGATAAACTGAAGTTTTTTGGAAATATTCTCTATGAAAAAAGGAAAAGGAAAGGCCTGACTCCGGCAGAATGTATCCGACTCATGAAAGACCGTAATTACTATGGAGCTATGATGGTAGAGTTGGGTGAGGCTGATGCTTTGATTTCAGGGTTGACCAAAGATTACCCAAAAACCATCCTTCCGGCATTGCTTGTGATCGGTGTCAAACCGAATGTAAACAGGGTGGCAGGAATGTATATCATGAATACTTCCAAAGGACCATTCTTCTTCTCAGACACTACAGTCAATGTAAATCCTACTGCTGAGCAGTTGGTGGAAATCGTGGGACTGACAGCAAGCGGTGTCAGGTTTTTCAATATCGAACCTAAGGTCGCCATGCTTTCCTATTCAAACTTCGGATCGGCAAAAGGTGAAGTGGCCTCCAAAACTTCCATAGCCACCGCTATGGCCAAAGCGAGGTATCCGGAACTTGTCATCGAAGGAGAAATGCAGGCAAACGTTGCTGTGAATGAAGAAATCCAAAAAGAAACCTATCCTTTCAGTTCTTTGATCGGACACAAAGTAAATACACTAATCTTCCCAGACCTTAGTTCAGGCAACATTGCTTACAAGTTGCTTTCGGAACTTGGAAATGCAGAGGCCATCGGACCGGTCCTATTGGGAATGAACAAACCTGTTCATATATTACAGCTAGGAAGTTCTATCAGGGATATTATCAACATGGTGGCTATCGCAGTGGTAGATGCCCAAACCAAAGATTAAAAAAAATGATTGCATATTTAAAAGGGAAGTTAACGTACAAAGACCCTACATTTGTAATAATCGACATATCAGGTGTAGGCTATCAGGTGAGAATTTCACTTCAAACCTATTCACAGATCAAAGACGAGGAGCAAATTATGCTCCTCACTTATTTAAGCATCAAAGAAGATGGCCATACCCTTTATGGATTCAGCCAGGATTCTGAGAAAAAACTATTTCTCAACTTAATTTCCATTTCTGGAGTCGGTCCCAATACGGCACTGATGATTTTATCGTCATTGACTTCCGAAGAACTTGAAACTGCCATAGTAAATGAGGATGCCCGCACCATCCAAAATGTTAAAGGTGTGGGAACAAAAACTGCTCAGAGAATTATCCTGGAACTGAAGGACAAGATCAAGAAAGAATCATTTGGAGATTCGATCATTCCGGCAGGTTCCTTTTCAAAAACTAACAATAAAACAAAAGAGGAGGCGTTACAAGCCTTGCTGACATTAGGGTTTACAAAAGCGGTTGCAGAAAAAAACATTGCAACAGTTTTGAAAAAAACCGGTCCGGAAATTTCTTTGGAAGAATTAATTAAAGCATCTTTAAAAAACCCGTAATCATCACAAACCCGACTGACTTTTGTATCCGCAATTTTTTTCAAAAAAAAGCGCAACGTCCCTTTTGAAACCAATAGGTCTTCTGATACTGGTCTATTGTTTATTGTTTTTTGGAAATTTACAGGCACAGGAAACAAGGACTGACAGTGTTCAGAGCAGAATTGATTCTTTGAATAAAAGGAGAATGCTCCCCTCATTTTTGCTTTGGCAAAATATGAGGACCAATCCCCTATACCCTTCCCAAAATCCTTATCTCCCAAAATACTCGCCTTTTTCCCAGATGAATCCCATCCAGCCTAATATTCAGGTGGAAATGGACTCGATTCCACGATACCGGATTCAGGACCAAATGGATTCTACAGACGTTCATCCGGGGGTTTTATATGATTTTGATGAATTTTCAAAAATCCAGGAATACAGAGTCCGGCAGGAATATTGGAGAAGCAGGTCCAAAGGGCTTGATGGCGAAAGCCCAGTCAGCGGTAGAAATCTGATTCCTCCCATTACCACAAGCCCAAGCCTTGACAGGATTTTTGGTGGAAGTGATATCAATATCACACCCACAGGATTTGTGGATCTGGATCTGGGGGCAATTTTTAGAAGGATTGACAACCCTTCCATACCTGTCAGGCAGCAACAAAACGGCAATTTTAATTTCAACCAACAGATCCAAATGGCCGTCAACGGCACTTTAGGCCAAAAATTGAAGATCGGTGCCAACTTTGACTCAAACAATTCTTTTGATTTCCAAAACCAACTCAAAGCAGAATATACCGGATTTGAGGAAGACATCATCAAATCCATAGAAATCGGGAATGTCAGCATGCCTGTCCAAAACAGTTTGATTCAGGGTGCCCAAAACCTTTTTGGTGTCAAAACCCAGCTGCAGTTTGGAAAACTTTTTGTCACCGGGGTGGCCTCCACACAGCGTGGGAGAAGGGATGAACTTGTCATTGAAGCAGGGGGACAAGGAAGACAATTTGAAGTACAAGGCTCTTCCTATGATGAAAACCGCCACTTTTTTCTCGCCCATTTCTTCAGGGATAATTATGAGCGATGGCTGAGAGGCTTACCCCAGATCCTTTCGGGACTCAATATTACCAGGGTAGAAGTCTATATTATGAACCGTGCCCAAAACACAGAAACTCTACGGAATTTTACCGCATTCATAGATCTCGGGGAGGGTTCGAGGATTTACAAACCTGAAAATCCAAATATAGGAACAGGGAATCCAAGTGCCCCGGCATTCAACCAAGCCAATCTTTTGTTTGATAAACTCAACGGAAATCCTGCTTTCAGACCTTTTGACACAGGTTCGGGTGCTATCGAATCCAACCTTGGCCTGACCAAGGGGATAGATTTTGAGCAGGTCAACGGCGCAAGGAAACTCGCGCCGACAGAATACCAATTCAACAGAGAACTGGGTTACATTTCACTCTCCAGACGGCTTCAAAATGATGAAGTCCTTGCTGTTTCTTATGAGTACACATTTAATGGACAGGTTTATAAAGTCGGTGAATTGTCAGAGGACTATCAAAACCGTCCCATCAGCGACCTGTTATTTTTGAAGATGCTCCGCCCTGCAAGGATCAACATCAGGATCCCAACTTGGGACTTGATGATGAAAAACATCTATAACCTGAATGCCAACCAAATCCAGCAGGATGGTTTTCAACTACAGGTCATCTACAGGGATGACAGGACGGGACTAGACAACCCGACCCTTTTGGAAGGAGAAAATGTAAAAAACAGACCTTTGATCAGGCTGACCGGACTCGATAACCTCAACCCCCAAAATGATCCTGCGCCGGATGGCAACTTCGATTTTATTCCGGGGATAACCATTTTTCCGGAACGGGGATTATTGGTATTCCCTGTTTTGGAGCCATTTGGACAGACACTCCGAAGTCAATTTTTACCTAACGAAGCCAATTTGGCCAACAAATTTGTTTTTGATACGCTCTATAGGACCACATTGGCCGACGCAGAATTGGTCACCAAGTATGATAAGTTCTTTATCAAAGGAAGACTTACCGCAGGTTCGGCATCAGAGATTCTATTGCCGGGATTGAATATTTCACCCGGATCTGTGATAGTCATGGCAGGAAATATCCCGTTGGCGGAAGGAGTGGATTTTACAGTTGATTACAATTTTGGGAGAGTCAATATCATCAATGAGGGAATCCTACAATCCGGAAAAAGAATTTCCATCAGTTTTGAAAAGGCTGATTTGGTATCTTTTCAAACCAGAAGTTTGCTGGGAACAAGGCTGGATTATATTCTCAATGACAAATTCAATATCGGGGGTACTTTTTTGTATTTGAACGAACGTCCGAATATAACCAGGATAGCCATTGGGAATGAAACCCTAAGGAACAGCATGTGGGGATTGGATGCCAACTTCAGCGACGAATCACGGTTTTTGACCAAATTGGCAGATGCATTGCCGTTTACAAATACGAAAGAAAAATCGTTGATCCAGATCAGCGGGGAATTTGCACAGTTGCTTCCCGGTACTTCAAATCGGGTTTTGGGAGAACCTACCAACTATATCGATGACTTCGAGACAGCCATTATACCATATGGCCTTGGCGGATCAGCATCCCAAACATGGCACCTTGCCTCTACCCCAAAAACGGATAACAATTTGTTTGACTTGAGCCCCGTCACTCCTGACAGACTTGGAAATGCCTATCGGAGAGCCAAAGTAGCATGGTATAATATTGATAATGTTCTTTATAGAGACGGTGGAGATGCACCTCCCAATCTCAACCAGGAAGACAGAAGGAACCACTATGTGAGACCGGTATTGCCCCAGGAAATATTCCAAAACAGGTCACGGGATTTTGTGATTTTACCTGAACCTCTTTTTGAATTTGCCTACTTTCCAAATGAAAGGGGGATGTACAACTACAATCCTAACTTGACTCCGGAGGGATTTTTACCCAATCCCCGACAAAACTATGGTGGCGTCACCCGACCGATCACAAGCGAAGTAGACTTTGACAGGACCAATATTGAATACCTTGAATTCTGGCTGTTGGACCCATTTATTGAGGGTGAAAATGGTCGGGTGTTGGACGGTAATTTCAACCAAAACAACACAACTGGGGGAAAATTGATTTTCAACCTCGGGGAAGTTTCAGAAGATGTCATCAAAGACGGACGTCATGGTTTTGAAAATGGCCTACCTCCTGATGGAAATCCCGATAATGCCAATGTCACAGAATGGGGTAAAATCACCCAACAGCAGTTTCTGATCCCGGCTTTTGACAATTCACCGGAATCCAGGGTCAATCAGGATGTCGGCATGGATGGACTTCGAAATGAGGAGGAGGAGGAATTTTTCAGAAGCAGGTTCATAGACAGGCTGAATGTCGGCCCATCCGCACTACAAAATATCAAAACTGACCCTTCTGCAGATAACTTCCAATATTACCTGGATCAAACCCTTGACAACAGAGACGCCAAAATCCTGGAAAGGTATAAGAAATTCAACGGCATGGATGGGAACACGCCCATCACCAACAACAGTAATTTATCTTTTGTCCCTGCCGGCTCCAACCTGCCTGACAATGAGGACCTAAACAATGACAATACGGTCAATGAACTGGAAGCTTACTACGAATATGAAATTGACCTCAGACCCGGTGAATTGGAAGTAGGCAAAAACTATATTGTAGACAAAGTCACCACCAGCCAAAGCGGGGATCAAGTTGATTGGTATCTTTTTAGAATCCCCGTGAGAACACCCGACAGGGTGCAGGGTGAAATATCGGGGTTCAAATCCATCCGCTATATGAGAACTTACATGACTGATTTTGAGCAGCCTGTTGTCCTCAGAATGGCCAATTTTAGGTTGGTAGCAAGTCAATGGAGGGTATTCCAAGAATCGCTTTATGAGAGAGGCTTTTTTGAAATCCCTGAACCTGACAATTCCAATTTCAGTGTGGATGTGGTCAATATTGAAGATAATGGTCAGGGAAGTGCTACCCAAAGCCCATATGTACTACCTCCGGGTATTATCCGTGACCGGGACAACTTAGCCACAGTTGAGAGGGTCCTCAATGAGCAATCCATCAGGCTTTGCGTGGAAGACCTTCAGGCAAAGGATTCACGCGCTGTTTTTAAGAATGCAAATTCGCTGGACATGATCCAGTTTGAGCGGATGAAAATGTTCTTCCATGCAGAAAGTGAAGATGCTCAGGATGGTGAACTGACAGCTTTTTTGAGGTTAGGAACGGACTATACAGACAATTACTATGAAATAGAAGTTCCCTTGAATATCACGCCCAAAGGTACCAGAGATCCTTTGCAGATATGGCCACAAGAAAATGCAATCGACATTGCCATTAATGAGATAGTGGGAGTCAAAATAGCGAGAGACAATAACCGAGTACCTTTAAATCTTGCCTTTTCCCAAAATATAAGGCAGTATCGGGTGACTGTAGTGGGGCGACCGGAACTCAGTCTGATACAAGGGATGATGATCGGGGTAAGGAATCCCGGCAGCGGTAGCGGTGCTTCCAAGTCCATCTGTATCTGGGCAAATGAATTGAGGCTGACAGGCTTCAAAGAATCTACCGGATGGGCTGCCAATGCCAGACTCAATGCGCAGATTGCGGATGTAGCCACTATTTCGACATCTGTGAGGCACAATACTTTTGGCTTTGGTGGCTTGGAAACAAGACTCTCCCAAAGAGCGGTCACTTCCGCTACCCAATATGATGTATCTGCCAATGTGAACCTCCACAAAATATTACCGGAAGGCTTGAACGTAAGCATCCCGATGTACATCAGTTTTGAAAATGCGACTACCAAACCCCAGTTTGACCCGTTAAACCCTGACGTTCTCTTTGATTTTGCACTGCAAAAATTTCAAAACGATTCGGAAAGAGAAATATACAGCGATCAGGTATTGGACCAAATGACCCGGAGAAACATCGGCTTCACCAATGTGCGGAAAAATAAAAACCCCAATCAGGAAAAAAACCGCGTCTATGACTTCAGCAACTTCTCTTTTTCTTATGCACACGGGTCAGTAAAACAAAGCAACATCAATACAGAGAGTTACCTTTTTGAGACTTATTTGGGAAATATCGCTTATGTGTATCAGCCAAAACCTATGGTCCTTGAACCGTTTAAAAACTCAGGTTGGGCGGGAGGCGAGAAATTCAGCCTGATCCGGGATATGAATTTCAATTTTGTCCCGACTTCATTTGCAGCTAGAGTGGATGTGGACCGCCGTTTTCTCCGTACCCAATACAGAAATGACCAACTGACAATCGACGGGGTAGATCCTTTCTTCCAAAAGAGTTTCTTTATCAACCGTACCTACAACCTGAACTGGGACTTGACCAAAAACCTCAGGGTAGACTACCTCAGCAGGGTAATGGCTGTAGTAGATGAACCGGATGGGGATATAAATACTGAATCCAAGAAAGATTCTTTGCGGAACAACATCAGGGATTTTGGCAGAACAACCAATTATACACATCAATTGAATCTCAATTACAAGTTACCATTGGATAAAATCGGACTTTTGGATTGGATCGGTATGGATTATAAATATGCAACTACTTATTCCTGGCTTACAGGAGCCATAGGACAAAGGGACACATTGGGTAATATCATCCAAAACACAAGAGATCAATCGATAGTGGGCAAACTTGATTTTGTCAAGCTCTATAATAAAAGTGCCAAATACAAGGCTTTAAATGCGCCTAAGCGACCCAGTATTCCGGGCAGGACCACAGTCAGCGCCGAAGATACCATTGGCACGCCATTCACGAGAAAAACCATCCAATTCCTTACGATGATCAAGGATATCAACTTTAGGTATTCTGTTGTAGAGGGGACTTTTCTTCCCGGATTTATGCCGCAGACCGGATTATTGGGTTTGGATAGGAGTTTCTTAAACCCGGGATTAGGGTTCATTTTTGGAAGTCAGGATCCAAATTTACGCTTTGGCCTGGCAGAGCAAAATCTGATGGCCCCAAGTTCTGAAATGACACAATTGTTCAGACAAAACCAGACTAAAAATCTTCAGGTCACCGGTTTGGTTGTGCCGTTCAAAGATTTCAATATCACTTTGGAAGCCAGAAAAAGAGAAACAGGGGATTATACCGAGATTTTCAGAAACTCCACAGAAATTCCCGGAGAATACAATTCCCTTAGCCCCAACCGCTCGGGTGCCTACAGCATCACCTATTCTATTCTCCGAACGACTTTGGTCAGGGATGATCAAAACAACAACTCCCCGCTATTTACGGATTTTGAACAAAACAGAAATATCATCCAATCAAGGCTCAATGCACTCAATCCGGGTGGAGAATATTCTTTGAGTGGTCAGGATGTATTGACCCTTTCATTTTTATCGGCCTATTCTGGAAAAGACCCAAACACCATCGAGCTTAATCCATTTCCGAAAATCCCAATTCCAAACTGGAGAGTTGACTATAAAGGTTTGAGCCAGGTACCTGCTTTAAAGGAATATTTCTCAAGCATCACCCTGACCCATGTCCATACCTCTACTTACGATGTGAGTAATTTCTCCAACTCACTCTTATATACGAAAGGGTTGGAACTATACAACACCATACAGAATTTTCCGGGGGCCAACCTTACCAACGAATTCGGTGAATATATCCCTGTCTTTATATTGAACCAAGTAGTGCTTTCGGAGCGTTTTGCACCATTGATAGGTGTCAACCTATTGACCAAAGACCGTCTCAACATTGTCATGGAGTATAATACCGAAAGGAATCTAGGGTTGAATTTTTCGAATGCCCAGGTTACAGAACAGACGAGCCGGGATTTTGGATTTGACCTTGGATACACCAAAGCCGGGGTAAAAATTCCCTTTAAAATAAAGGGAAGACAAGAAATCCTTGAAAACGACCTGCAGTTTAGGTTAAGTACCAAAGTCGTGGACACAAGACAGGTTCAGCGAAAAATCGAAGAAGGAAGTACCGTCACAAATGGGAATCTCAATATACAGATCCGTCCAACGATTGGCTACATTGTGAGCAAAAGTCTGAACATCACCATTTATTTTGACAGGACCATCAACGACCCAAGGGTCACTACCGCCTTCCGAAGAAGCTCTACTGCCTTTGGGGGACAATTACGATTTAATTTAGCACAATAGGTTTTTACATTTGCCGAAACCTTGTATTTTTGGGCACTTTAAATTAAAACCGATATGAATTTTCCAAAGGAACTCAAGTACACCAAAGACCATGAATGGGTCAAGATTGAAAATGACATTGCTGTTATTGGGATTACAGAATTTGCACAAAGAGAACTTGGAGACATTGTATACGTCGAAGTGGAAACAGTCGGTGAAACCATCGCATCAGGTGAAGTTTTTGGTACTGTAGAAGCTGTGAAAACTGTTTCAGATCTTTTTATGCCATTGGAAGGCGAAATCATTGAGTTCAATGAAGAATTGGAATCATCACCGGAGCTTGTCAACGAATCGCCATATGAATCAGGTTGGATGATCAAAGTGAGATTTTCGGGTGATATTCCTTCTGATCTTTTGTCATTTGAAGAATATACCGAACTCTTGGGAGGGTAATTTTATTCCATTTTGATCCGGTTTTGGATATCTCAATAAGTTTGGAATTTGGATACAGGTAAAATGGTTTACGGAAAATCCAACGTTATAAAACCGGTCAGCAAGGAAAGAACGTATATATTTTAAATCACACCTTCCTCAAACTGAAGAAATAATTAGGCCAATTGGTCCAATAATTTTGCACATGGCAATTTGATCTCTTGTAAAAATTAAAATAAATGGTTAAAATTGTTATCTCTTTAATTGTAAAAAAATTATCAACCTTATTAATCAACAACCATGGAAGCTAAAAAGACGCCAGAAGCGGATTTATCCAAAAAAACAGGAATGTTCCTGAATCTTGGATTAGCCATTAGCGTCGGGTTATGCTTATTTGCTTTCGAATATAAATCCTATGATGATAGGAATTTGAAAGATTTAGGCAGTGTTACCGATGAATTTGAAGAACTATTGGATATTCCGATTACAGAACAGCCACCACCGCCACCGCCGCCGATTGAGCAGCCTGTGATTCAGGAAATCCCGGATGAGGTTGAAATTGAAGAGAAAATAGAAGTAAACTTCGATGTGGATGTGCAGGAAGAAACAGTAATCAAAGAAGTTGTCATAGCTGATGCTCCTGTGGTTGAGAAAGCTGACGAGATCTTTGACGTCGTTGAAAACTCACCAGAGTTCCCCGGAGGAATGGAAGCTTGGAATGAGTACCTAAGGAAAAACCTTAAATACCCAACCCAAGCAAGACGAATGGGAATCGAAGGTACAGTTTACGTGGTATTCGTTGTGAATACAGATGGTACTGTACAGGATGTTGAATTGCTCAGAGGTATTGGGGGAGGTTGTGATGAGGAAGCACTTAGAGTTGTAAAAGGAGCTCCAAAATGGTCTCCGGGCAAGCAGAGAGGTCGCCCAGTAAGGGTCAGGATGAGACTTCCGATAAGATTTAAACTAGGATAAAATTGATAAGGGGCTTTAAGCCCCTTATTTTTTTAACGTTTTTTAATATTGTAATTTTAGTTAAAATGAAGGAATAGCGGTCAACTCTTTTTAAATTCATGGACACTAAAACTTACGACCATGGAAACCAAGAAAAACCCATCTGCAGATTTAAGCCAAAAGAGAGGAATTTTCCTCAATGTTGGTCTTTGTATCAGTTTGTCAATGTTACTTTTTGCATTTGAATGGAAAACAGAAAAATCAAGTAACCGGATCTTCAATGAGGCTGACATGCTCTTCGGTGAAGAAAATATTCCTGAGGTACCGATTACCATACAAGACCCTCCTCCACCGAAAATTGTCAATCCCATCATCGAATCAGTCCCGGATGATATAGCTATCGTTGAAAAATATGACATCATCATCGATACCGATTTAGAACCGATTCCGGAAATCAAGCTTGATGCTGCCCCAACAATTGAAACACCTGATGTCGCTTTTGATTTTTCAGAGGTGATGCCACTGCCTGTTGGGGGAATGGAAGCTTGGAACAGCTTTCTTTCCAAAAACTTGAAATACCCGACACAGGCAAGACGGATGGGCGTTGAAGGAACGGTTTATGTTTCTTTTGTCGTAAACAAATACGGGGAAATTGAGGATGCCCAAATAGTGAGAGGCATTGGGGCAGGTTGTGATGAAGAGGCCCTCAGGGTAATCAAAGAGGCTGAAAACTGGATACCCGGAAGGAACGGCGGTTTGCCTGTAAAGGTAAAAATGATGGTTCCCATTAAATTCAGGTTTCAATAAAAAAAGGGCCAAAAAGGCCCATTTTTATTTTAGGATATGAAGACTCCTTCAGCACTTTAGCTTTGGACAGAAAAGCGGTGCCCTTGGTATTTGGGAGCTAAAAGGAAATTGTGGATGGGGGTTTACAATAAAAACAGAAAAAGAATTCACTTGTATTTAACTCTTACCCTCACCCGATCCGGATGTATCGGAACCTTTTCCTTTTTCCGTTCAATACCGTCTCGTTACCCAAACAGCACCGAGAGGCGGTTTGCAACCTCCGCTAACACAGCGATTGCGGTAAACCTACACCATCTTCTACACAACATGTTCTTGATTCACATCAAGGACTTCACGAGAAGCCTACACTCAATGCGTTATCAGTCCGCCGCGGCGGAGCAAAATATCTGTAGCCCCGAGCAAAGTGCTTCTCAAATTTTTATACTTTCACCAATCTTTTTGTACTGCCGCTCGGGGTATTGATGTCCGCGACGTGAGTATTTCGGTAAAGCAACTCATAAGTAGGAGAATCTTCAATACCGAAATGGTTAGAGAAATTTTTTCTATTTAAATGATTTCACTAATTTCTCAAGTTTCTTCCTCTGTCACTTTTTGTCTTGAAACAAAAAGTAACCAAAAAGTTTAAGGCAGCCTACCGCACAATCTGGCTATTAAAACTCCCGTTTTAATCCCTTATCCACACACAAGGCC
>JBBRFK010000016.1:0-27397 GCA_038224435.1 Cytophagales bacterium
TGAGTTACAGTGTAAGAAGTCGGAATTGACTGAGAAGACGAAGGCGCTAAAGAAGTAATCACGGTACTCAATCCTGTCAGCGGATCGGAAACCGCAATGTTTTCCAAAGTGACATTACCTGTGTTGGTAACTGTAATGTTATAATTCAATACATCACCGACAGATGAGAATGTATTTTCAGTTGCAGTCTTAGTAATGGAAAGCGCAGGGCTTTGTGTTGCGGAAACGGATTCAGAAGCAGAGACGCTTACCGAACCGACATTGGCTGAAGCGGTGTTGTCCACTTTTCCTGCGTCGATGTCAGATTGTTTGACAGTGTAAGAAGTCGGTATTGACTGACTCGCTCCGGGAGCAAGGCTAACAATCGAAGTATTCAATCCTGTCAGCGGATCGGCGACTGATATGTTTTCCAAAGTGACGTTACCAGTATTGGTAACAACAATGGTATAGTTTAATACATCACCGACAGCTGAGAATATGTTTTCAGTTGCGGTCTTGGATATCGCAAGTGAAGGACTTTGAGTAGCAGTTACTGTCTCAGAACCCGAGACACTTACTGCACCAACAGAAGCGGTGGCAGTATTGTCCACTTTTCCTGCGTCGATGTCAAATTGTTTGACAGTGTAAGAAGTTGGAATAGACTGAGAAGCAGCAGGCGATAAAGAAGCAATCACGGTACTCAATCCTGTCAGCGGATCGGCAACAGCAATGTTTTCCAAAGTAACGTTACCTGTATTGGTTACAACGATGGAGTAATTCAATACATCACCGACTGCGGCAAAGGTGCTTTCAGTCGCTGTCTTACTGATGGAAAGCGCAGGACTTTGTGTAGCCGAAACCGACTCGGAAGCAGAGACGCTCACCGAACCGACGGAAGCGGTCGCGGTGTTGTCCACCTTGCCTGCATCGATGTCGGATTGAGTTACAGTGTAAGAAGTCGGAATGGACTGAGAAGCATCAGGCGATAAAGAAGCAATCATGGTACTCAATCCTGTCAAAGGATCAACCACCGCAATGTTTTCCAAAGTAACGTTACCTGTATTGGTTACAACGATGGAGTAATTCAATACATCACCGACTGCGGCAAAGGTATTTTCAGTTGCGGTCTTAGAAATTGAAAGTGCAGGACTTTGAGTTGCGGATACGGATTCGGAAGCAGAGACGCTCACTGCACCGACAGAAGCCGAAGCGGAATTGTCGACTTTTCCTGCATCGATGTCAGATTGTTTGACAGTGTAAGAAGTCGGAACAGACTGACTCGCTCCTGGAGCAAGGCTAACAATCGAAGTATTCAACCCTGTCAGCGGATCAACCACTGATATGTTTTCCAAAGTAACGTTACCTGTGTTGGTAACAACAATGGTATAGTTCAATATAGCACCAACAGCAGCATAGGTATTTTCAGTCGCGGTCTTGGTAATGGAAAGCGCAGGACTTTGTGTTGCGGATACGGTTTCAGAAGCAGAAACATTCACCGAACCGACCGAAACTGTGGCGGTATTGTCCACTTTTCCTGCATCGATGTCAGATTGAGTTATAGTGTAGGAAGTTGGAATGGATTGAGAAGCCGCAGGTGCCAAAGAAGCAATCGAAGTATTCAACCCTGTCAGCGGATCAACCACTGATATGTTTTCCAAAGTAACATTTCCTGTGTTGGAGACAACAATGGTGTAATTCAATACATCACCGACTGCAGCAAAAGTATTTTCAGTTGCTGTCTTGTTGATGGAAAGGGCAGGGCTTTGAATAAAAGTCTGAACATCCTCATCTAAACTTGTGAGCTCGGTACCAAGACTTGTTCCTTTTACGGTTGCAGAATTGGTGAATGAACCCAGATCAAAATCGGCTTGGGTCAATATATGTTCAGCTGAAAAAGATGAATTATTGATTTCCCCAGGGTTTAGGACGGCAATTGGATTTCCGATGACAATTACTTTTGGATCCTCTAAAATTATATTGGAAATCGGGAATGTGCCATTGTTGGTAATTGTAAAGGTGTAAATGATTTTATCACCGATATTTATTACTCCATTTTCATCTTCATCAGAAAGGGAACCGTTTTTTTCAAGATTAATATTGCAATTGCCTATCGATAAGGTGACAGAAGTTCTTTGAACTCCGACACATTGGGTGTTCGGGTTGTAGGCTTCAGCATAATAAGTGACTGTTCCGATGTTGGAAAGCGTCGGAACAGAAACAATATTTCCTCCCGTTTCTTGGTTATACCATCTTAATTCAAGACCCTGATCAACTGTCGCTGCCGCAGTTAAAATCAATCCAGAAAAAAAACAGGCTGATTGGTCAAAGCCGACCGGTGCCGATGGCAATGGATTTATTTTAATAGAAACAGGTACTCTAGGCCCAAGGCAAATAGCAGAATATCCTTCAGCAACCCAAATCCGTGAAGTTCTGGCAATGTTTGAATCAACCTGATAACCTAACTGAGCAACCCCCCCAATTTCTTGGGTAAAAAAGAATACCTCATATTCGTTAGCGGAACCCGGATTACTTGGAAAAATGAGGGTATTTAAGTTTGGAATGTTTTCCCCAATGCAGAAATCAAGTTCACTGGCATCAGGCAATGATGGGTTGGAAACGATAATGGTGACAATAATTCTAAATTGAAAAACGCAATCACTAGAATTTGGTGGAATGGCATAGTAAATCCCATCAGTTGCAGGGAATGGATTGTTGGCAGTAAATTCAACGGCATTGTTGGGATCAGGGCCGTTGAAAAAACGTGTTCCGATCGGAAAGGAATTTTTTATGGAATTGACGGAAACTCCCTGACCTGTAGCCACATTACAGAAAAAGAATTCTTTGAAAATGTCTTCCTCATTGCAATTTTGGTTGACGAATTCCGCAGCTCCGACAATTGGGATCACCAAGGCAGATTGGATTGGCTCGCCTTCACAGTCTCCATCCAAAAATCCATGGGTCAATTGGACCGAATAGAATTCACTTTTGGAGATGGTGCCTTTTCCCGAAATCGCACCCAAAACTGCCACATAGGCATCGCAGTCCGCATTGGCAAGCAAAAAACAATCTTCAGTGGTTTTGAGCCTATAAGAGAGCTTTGCCAAAATAGACATGATGTCATCAGAGGTAGGAATGAATCCGAGTTCCCATACTATTGAACCTGTGGCTCCTAAGGCTGGGTCAAAATAGGGATTACTGACCGTGTTGGGTGTGAAAAAAGATTCTGAGCTTGCACTTACAAAAGACGTCGTATATGGAATTGGAATTACTATTTTGGTGTTTTCAATTCCTTCTGAGCCCAAATTCCTGATTTCTAGAGAATAGTCGATCAACTGACCTGGCTGGGTGGAGGGCGAGGCACCAGGTGCACCACCATTTATTGCAACTATTTTATTTAATCCCTGGACATCCGGAATGTAGGCATCAACTGCAAAGGCTACGGCATATATATTATACAAGTCTTGATTTGTGCCATACCTGAAAGTGGTAGAAGTCTGACTATTGGCGATAATGGAGTTGTTAGCATTTGGCACATTCCACATTGCAATGTCAATTCCTGTATTGTTGACCAAATTCGGATTTCTCGGGTTTGACACGAGGTTCCCTGAACTGTTTAATATTGGCGTATAAATAGAAGAATTGAAAAAATTATTATTCGAGGTGAGTGGATGGGCCAACCTTACCCAATTGTCATTGGAGGCATTTCTGATTTCCAAAAAATCTCCAGTGATGCCCCTGTCACCTTCACCTGCCATGACACCAAGTTTTAGGTTGACATTTCCGTTTTGTACTGCATTGAATCCATTGATCGGCAGTTCACCTGTAGCCACCGCTTGATTTCCGGGAGACTGGACAAATGAAAATCCATCAAAAACCGTCACGTCCCTCCAACTCATTTTGGAATTTTCGTACACCACAATAATTCCCCAGTGACCGTAGTACCCGGTACTGCCCCCATTTCCTTCAGTTAGTGCCATATCAGCAACGGCATATTCCCCGATTCCCTGGGACTTTACATATTGGGTCACATCGACATGGCCGACATACATATCACCCAATTCACCATTGGGATATAGAATGTTATTATTGTTTGCGGTTAACTCGGCATAGGAAGATGCTCCGGGGCCTTTTATTTTGATTTTTCTTTTATCAAGGTTTTTAAAAGTCTCAGTCGAAGTGGCAAATTGGCCATTGGCTGTTACCCTGACCTGGTTGTCATTGGCTTGGTAATCCGATTCGCTACCGGAATTGGAAGAAATTCTTTGAAGACGTCCAATTGAAAAAGACATGTTTCCTTCAGTTATTACTATCGGATCAAAAGTCACGATCGTATTGCTTCCTGAGGTAGTGGCTGTTTGGTTGGACAAGGTAATCCAGTCACCGTTGGTGCCTATTCTATACCTGCCTGGATTGGAGTTACCGTTAGTAAATTCAAACTGGTAAGTGTTTCCATTTGAACTGGAAGAAAAGGAAAATCGCGGAAACCTAGACCCTTGATCTCCCCTTCTTGAAATAGACAATGAGTAGCCCGAATAATTCAATGACTGTGAATGCGAAATATTCTGAATTTGGTTGTTGATGGTTTGGGAAGGCCCTGTCTGGAAACCCGTACTGACATTAAATGTAAATCCTGCTCCGGGATTTGCCCTTCCCGACCAATAAAGTCCAGCGTAAACTATTTCAGAACAGTTTGGATCTGCATTATTTTCCTGAGAAAATACCAAAGTTGAAGAGGAGGAATTAATCGTGCTATTGTCTCCGTCGATATCGACATATTTCATTTGGCTGTTGGAATTATTGGTATTCTCCCCATAATTTACCAATGTCAGGTTGGTGTTGCCGATCATGGTGAAATCTCCCCTCAGCCTAAAAATATTATCTTCTGGAGCCGGGTTTCCTACCCTGTGGGTGAAAGGAACCCGGTTGTCATTTTGCGCATGTAGTTGATATCCAGGCAAAAGAGCCAAAGCTGCAAAAAAAATAGCTTTGGCAATAAGTTGAAAACGTTTCAAAAGTATAGTTCCGTTCATAAAATCTAAGTTTTAAAAGTTGGAATTTATTTGATATAAAAGAACCAGGTCACCGTCCTCATACCCGCTGATCATCTGGCTGACCTCCTCTTTAGTCAAGGGAAAGCTTGATTTGATCAGGATATAAGAGAGGTTGCTGAAGGATTTCAATTTTTGGGGAGAAAGTCTGACCAATGTTTTGTCTTGGCTTTGGGTCAGATCAATCTGTAGGAGTTTGACGGTTCGCCAATTCCCATTTTGGATTTCGAGTGTTGACAAAGAGGCAGCATCTGTAATCAGTCTTTGGGGAAGATTTTCGCTCCCATTTTGAGATTGTCCTCTCCTGTGGAATACCGTTGGGACATTTTCGAAAACCAAGTTCTTCAGGTTTTCAATATCTATGTCGTTTTCCTGAAGATTTTCCAAATCCCCAAAATCGATTTTTGTTTCTTTTATCCCTGAGGATGCGTTACCAAAATGGACTTGGGTAAGTAGAAATTCTGAGACTTTGGATCCGGCATTCTGGGCGTAAGTAATTGATGGTGATGCCAATGCCAGCAAAAAGAAAAATATAGCCCTAAAGGCTAAAATAGTATTGAATTTTTTCATTATAACTACTATTAATTGAAGAGTGTGGTGATTGCTCACCTTTAACAATTTTTAAAAATCAAAATCCAGATGAGAATTGATTTTTGGGTTTCAAAAGAATGTATAAAGCTTTTGGTTCATCGAAAGAAATTGCTCAGTTAAAAGATGAAAGTTTAGCAATCGGGTGGATTTGCAAACTTTTTTTTATCCTGTATTATCTTAAAACTCAAAAGTTGTCAAAATCCGGGATTAAGGGTGATTAATGGATTATAACTTCCCTTCAAAAATTTAAAATTTATTTTCCAAAAGGAAACTTTTGTTTTACAAAGCAATTTTTTGGCAATTATTTACTTTTTTGATTCCATTTTCAAAAAAAACAACCTGTAGTTTGAAATTATAAATTCAACCTTTTGGGTGAATAATGCATGTTTTGAAGATAGGAGTAAAATAAAAAAGGCTGCCTGTAAGAGGGTTAATCCCAGGCAGCTTTTTAAATAAATAGACTCTAAACATTAAAAAATGCAACAAAAACAAATTTCTTTATTAAAGATCAAAAAGTATCCCTCAAGGTTTGATTAAAACCACCTAGGGTTTTTCATGGTTACTTTTCTTGCAGAAAGGTAGTATCCAACTGAGATTTCGTGCGAGTTGGCTCTCATGTCTTGCAATACATTCAGGTTTTGATCATAAGCATATCCAATTCTAAGATTTGGAGTAGCAAATATTTCTCCGATAAATGCGACTGCATTTCTTTTACTCAATGAACCTGCTTCTGGATTTTCATTCATGATATTGAGGTTTGATCTGTAAGAAGCACCCAACCAAAGCTTGTCCATGAAGAGCATCATGCCATTCAGGTCATAAGTGGTAGGTGAACCATTAACCTGCTTCACAAGAAATGAAGGCTTGAACTTGATGTTTTCAGAAACTTCCAACAATGCACCGGCTGTCAAGTAAAAATGAATGTCATGGTAAGCCAAGGCCACATCTTCATTTTTCAAAGTGCCTTTTCCAATTAGGTTATAAGCACTGAATCCTGCATAAAACTTATCAGTGTTAAAAAACAGACCCAAATTCATGTTTGGGGTTGTCATATTGATATTTCCAACAGGGATTTCAGAATCATTGTCATGAAGCGGCTTGAGCATGTCACCGTTGATATTGTATTGAACGACTCCTGCACTAGCACCCAATCCCAAAAAGGATGACCTTCCTGTCTGAATCCTGTAAGCAAAGCTCGCCAAGGCTGAGGTGGTATTGGTTGGGCCGATTTTATCAGACATTACAATTGCACCAAAACCCATCAGCCCTTCATTGGCGCTGAAGTCAGCTGTCAATGTAAAGGTTTCAGGAGCGCCTTCGAATCCTACCCACTGACTTCTGTAGGTGCTTTGGATGTAACCTTCATTTTTATATCCTGCATAAGCCGGATTGATATGTAGGCCATTAAAAATATACTGACTGAACTGGGGTAATTGTTGGGCAATTGAATTTGAAAAGCTTAAAAATGAAATCAAAAATGTGATGGCGAGTAATCTAAATGTTGTTTTCATAACTTTTTTAGTTTTGGTCGGGTGACCTGATAGCGAGAAGATTATTTGTTTAGAGTTTTTAAAAATGATCTAAATCGTTATGAAAGATTTAAATACATTATTATGCTGTAAATATAGTATAAAATGTTTTTCATATCCAAATAAAATTAGAAAATAATTTTACGAAATACATTTTATAATATTCAAAAGGAGTTTTTTTGTTTTTTTAGTATTTGATTAGAGTCCACTTGAATCAAGAGAAATTGAGTAGTGAAAAAGGGAATAATATCCCAAAAAATACATTTTGATTGAAATTTGGACGTTTTTGATTCTTTCCAAGAATGGGATTTAGGGCTTAAAGATTTGAAAAAATGGGTTTTGAAGTCTTTTTTTAAAATTTTTTGGACCAAAAAAATAAATAAAAAAAAATGACCATCTTTTTTCAGATGGCCATTTTCAATGATCGTGTTATTTGATCTGTAGAAAGGTTTTAATCCTTACCGTACAGTTCTTTGCTAATCGCTTCATATTTATCACCGGACTTCCAGGTCGGCTTTTCATTCCAATTGGCTATATTCTCGGCGGCCAAAATGTAGGATTTCCAATACAACAGGGCGTAATCCAAGTCAAAGCTGTCTACATTGTCACCAGGCTGATGGTAATATTTGGTGATTTCGTCATCAAATGCTGTAACACCCAAACTAAAGGTTGGGGCAGGGATTCCTTTTCTGGCAAAGTTGACATTGTCCGACCTATCATAAAGTCCCTGCTCCGGAGAAGGGTCAGCAATGGCTTTAATCCCAAATTCAGCTACAGCTTTCTCAATAAGAGGGTCAGCAGTTGTCCTTCCCAACCCGATGACTGTTACAATTGAGGTGTCGTTGTATCCGCCATTGTCAATATTCAAATTGAATATTATCTGATTTAGTGGGATCAATGGGTTATCTGCAAAATAGGCTGATCCCAAAAGTCCCTTTTCCTCAGCAGTCCAAGCACAAAGAAGAATTGAACGTCTGGGAGGGTTTTTTGCAAAATATTTCGATGCATTGATGACTGCGACTGTTCCCACTGCGTTGTCCCTAGCACCGTTATATATGGAATCACCTTCTGCATCTGGCTTGCCGACACCCACATGGTCGTAATGTGCAGAGAGCATGACGTATTCTTTCTTAAGATTTGGGTCAGTGCCTTCAATTATTGCTACTACATTTTTTCCGATGATTTTTCTATTTACTTTCCCTTGTATCTGAATGTCAGCAGTGCCAAGATTCCCGTTTCCTATGGCATTGATGCTTTCATTATTGAGGTCTTTGAGCCATATATAAGGAATGGTTTCTTCTCCTTTTGAATTGTCAATTGTCAATTGTGGTCTGTTTAGGTAGTTGCTGACCAGATTCCAAGGGATTGTTGGGACATTGTACATTTCGATTATAGCTATTGCTCCTTTGGATTTTGCCAAAGTACTTTTTTCCCTGCCCATGCTGAACAAGTCTGCGGGAGTAAGTCTGTTTGGGGCACCAACATTGGTGACGACTACCTTTCCCTCTACATTTTTCCCTTCATAATCAGCTTCCAAACCATAACCCACCACGACCAAACCAAATTCTCCTGTCAAGGAGGGTCCATCCAAAACCAATATTCCGTCACCTTGCTCAAAGGAATTTTTGCCAAGAGTGATTGTTCCTTTGGATGGGGGAGAAGAAAGCCTGAAAGGTATATTTTGGTAATACCCATTGGTACCACTGATCTGCTGGGCGCCATATTTCCAAAACTGCTCAGATATATATCTTGATGCAGCATCAATTTCCGGTCTTATCGGATCTCGTCCCATCAACTCATCGGAGGCTAGGTACCTGAAGTGCGAAATGGCTTCCTTTTCATTAAACCCTGATTCAATGCTGCTTTTTTGGGCTTGGGATTGAAAAGCCAAAAATGATAAGGCTATAATCAATGATTTTCTTATTGTCATATTGGTTGAAAGTTTGGATTTTGATTTAACTAGAAAATAGTAAGGTCACATCAAATTTGATTTTTCCCAAAGGTCCGGGAAGGAACCTGACAATCTCAATATCTGAAGTTTTGGAAATGATTTTGATTAATTTCCCAATAATAAAAAACAGCCCGGAGACTGCTGGTTTATTTTTATGGGATTAAATCACAACAAACTTGATTTTTCAACCAAGCGGTTAATAGGAAGCTATTCCTCTTCCATTTTCCGGTAGGCCAAAATTCCGCCAAGCAAATTTCTGACTTTGTTGAAACCCTGACTTTCAAGAAATCTTTTGGCATTTCCGCTTCTGGCGCCAGAACGGCACTGCATTACAATTTCTTTATTCTTGAAATCCTTAATTTCATCAAGTTGATGTGCCAATTGGCCCATAGGGATGTTGAGAGCGCCAAGGTTATCTTCTTCGTATTCCCATTCTTCCCTGACATCTATGAACACAAAGTCTTCTTTGTCTTCCAATTTCTTTTTAAGTTCTGTTACAGTAATGTCTTCCATGATTTGATTATTTAACCAATATTCTAAATGACTTTTGTTCTTCACCGATGGTGGTTTTTAGGACATAAATCCCCCTTTGCATTCCCTCAAAATTAACACTTTTCCCTTTCTCATTTTCTGAAATGGGAAGTATAATGTTTCTTCCCATAGGATCGTAGATGTTGACTGTGCCGACTTTGCCCTCAATAAATAATATGTCCAACACCGGATTGGGAAAAACTTTCAACGGAACTGAAGCTTCGGATTCATTTTCAAATGGTGGAGATTCCACGACATGTGCGCGCATCATCAAAGAACCTTCCACAGTTTCATTTTGAACCCATGATCCGGTTGCATTGAAGAAAATTTCCCCTCCATTATCATAGGTCTTATCTAATCCTACATAAAGGAAATCATTTATAAACTGAGTGAAACCAATGTAGAATATCCCATTGATTTCAATATTTTTGTCAATTTCAAAGTAGCCAAATTCATTCAGAGAGTCTTTGATTGGGATGAAAACCTCTTTTTTGTAAATAGGTTCTTGGTCCAACTCTTTCCATACCATCAGGTCGATAACGCCTCCCAATTGGGTGAAATTTGTAAAATTGATACTTAATCCTTTCAAATATACAGTGCTGTTTACTTCATATCGGACAGCAAGCATTCCGGATCTTTGGTTGATCCCGGCTGAATAATCCACACTTCCGTCATCATAAGCCAAAAAGTCCCTCAGCGGCAAGGTAGTCCTGACCGTATCGTTTATCCTAAAATCCACTTCAGGATAGGTGACAGCTACTCCATTTTCCACGCCATTCAAGAATCTATCTCCTGTTACCAAGTAGCTAATTAATTCATAGTCCATTTCCTCTTCAGGAAGTGGCACTCCGGGGATTGGGTTGGAGGTGAATGCCCTCCTTTCCTGTGCTATAGGAACTGGGTTAAAAGGTGTGTTGCTGTTGATCGATGTGACAATGCTTTGGCTTTCCTTTTCCCTGATTTCAAATGAATATTCCATCGCCCTAAAACCTTTGTCAAGGTTCTTAAATTCATTGGCTGTTGCATTCCATAATAAATCAGGATCTTTTTTCAATAAAAAAAGAGGTAATGCAGCATATTTTTCAAAAGGTCTTGTATTTGAAAGTGTCAATGCCCTGTCGGGAAAGGATAAATCAGATTCTACCCTGTTTTTGTGCAGGAATATATAATCCAAAATCCAGCTGTCAAATGGGCCCGAACGCCTTCCTTGAATCTGAAACCTGAACTGAAATCCTTCATGTAGGAATTGGGGAAGAACTTTGATTGCTTCTTGGGTAAAGAAAAACTCCTCTGCCGTCAGTCCGCCGGATTGTTCCCAAACATTGACCCATAGGCTGTCCTGATCCAGAAACTGGAGCAAAATGAAATCATTTGGGTCGGGGATTTCCGCTTTTCCACCAGATTGCCAAAAAAAACTCAGATAGACTGAATTCGCTTCTGTGGGGTTTAGTCCTGACAAATTGATAGTCCTAGATGTAATTCTGTCTGCAAATCCCTGTTCAAATTGGACAGTGGAGTAGGGGCGTCCTCTTTCGTCTATTCCGTCAAGAATCAAAGCGCCTACTGATGGCGCTGCATTTGCTACCGTTGTGGACAGTGTTGCCCCTTCAGTGATCCATTTGTTAGTATCCAACTGTGAATTGGAAAAATCATCCCAAAACGGCAGTGTCAATGGTTCTGCCTGGATTCTGAAATTGGGAGATTTTAAACTGGTTTTTTGAGGGTAAACTGGCGTTGGCAGCTGGATAAATTGGGCAAATGAGGAAACCGGACTTAAAATAAGCGCGAAGGCAATTATTATAAACGGTATAGTTCTCAATAAACTCATTTAAAAGTTGTTTGCACTTTTCTTGTTTTCTGAAATCCAGATATGGATTTGTTCCCCGGTTTTTACTGAGGCACCCGCTGGAGGCATCTGCTTAATGATAATTCCCGATACAACACTGTCAGTTTCCACATAGTTGATATTTCCCATCCTCAACCCTGATCCAATGATCAAAAATTCCACATCTACTTCATCCAAACCTATAAGTGAAGGGACTTCAAGGGTTTGGTTTCCCAGACCATCGCCTACCACAAGGTCGACTTGAGAGCCTTTTGGGATTTCAAATCCCTCAGGGATATTTCTTCCTCTGTATTTTTGTTCCAAAACCACATTCATCCCAATATCCGGAACGTAGATAATTTCTCCACGGACCAAGCCAATATTTCCGAGGATTTCATGGGCATTTTTCAACAAGCTGTTGACAAGATTCGGCATTTTAAGCAGCGGGGCATTCCGGGCATTGAGTGTCACATAGATTTTTCTTCCTCTTTTGACTTTTCTGTCGGGATCTGGGGTTTGCTTTAGGACAGCAAAAGGTTTGGCCTCTGCATTGAATCCGCTGTCAATATTTACTTCATAGGTCAGGTCTCTATCCAACAGGAATTTTTCAAGCTCATCCACCTCATACCCCTCAAGATTGGGGACGGTCACTGTCTGACCGTGGTTGGTATAAGATGGAAGATAAATCTTTAGAAAAATGAAAGCAAGGATGGTGACGGTTAGAAAAACCAAACCGAGGTGTATGGCGATTTTTTTTATCGATTCTTTTGTGTTCCCCATGTATGAGTCGTATTCTGTAAGCTAACGTATAAAGGTAAAATTATATTTGTTTTCCAAAGAACAAATATCGTCAAATTGACATTTTGTGGAAAGGTAACCCAAAAAGAAAAAAGTCGAACTCCCAAATTTGGGATTTTCGACTTCTTGACCTGAAATTTCTGTTTTGTCTATATTATTTAGAAATATAAAATCCTGTGTTGATTTGAAGATTTTTCGGATTTACCTACTTCCCTTTAATAATTTTAAGATTATTGTATGAATAATTTTCGGGTTTCGCTGACCGATCTACTGGTTATTTTAACAATAAACAATCCTTTTGAAAATTGCTCGGAAGCAAAAGTATAAGTCTGGTTTAAGGTATTGGCGTAATCGACATTGTGTACCAATGCTCCGGTTGAAGAATAAATCTGGATATTCACCGATTCGTAATTCTGGAAATTGAATGCGACACTGAAGTATTCTGTGGCAGGATTTGGATAAAGGGAAATTTCCCCGATCTGCGGTATTACCGGTTCTGGGTTTGCAGAAATAAAGAGCTCAATATTGTCAAGGTAAACAGAACTGTTTTCCTCATCACTATTTTCAAGTACGAATGCAATCCTTGAATTTTTCTTATCCTTGCCTGCAAATAGGGTCAAGTCTACAAAATCTTTTACAAACTCAGAAGCATTGTTTGGATTGGCGTTTGCCGCCTGCACTGTGGTGAGTTCTGAACCTGTTTTTCTATATACTTCCGTATATGTATCTCCGCCATTGTCACTTGCCATTACTTTCAATACAGTATTTGGGTTTAAGATCCCGGCTGCACGGTCAAAGAAAACACTTGCCTGAGAACTTATGGAGAGGTCCAAAATCGGAGAACCTAACCAGAAACTGTTTTGTGGAGGAGTGATTTCCACTGTGCTGACATTGCTTCCTATAGACCCTGATTGTAGCGGGGAGATAATCCAACTGGGAAGTTGATTTTCAGGATTGATGGTTATCCATGGACTTATGGTAGAAGTTCCATTGAAATTTTGTCTGAGTGGTGCCCGGGTTTTTTCGGTATCCATGTAGACAAACCTTCTCAAATCAATTGTTTCTCTTTCGTTTTGGTCAAAATTTGGAAAAAAGATGGTGTACCCCAATGAGTTAATTCCTAATGATGTCGATTTTGGAAGGGTGATATTTGCGGATTCGCCCGCCTCTAGCTCTTCTGCTCTTGCGATAAAAGTTTGATTGAGACTACCTGAAGTCCTTCTAAATATAAACCCTGAAATAGGAAGATTTCCCGTATTGGTTACAGCGATCACTTCATTTTCATGGTTGTTAGAACCAATAGGCGAAGGGGTGATTAATTCTACAAGTTTCATGTCATAATTAAAGGTTTCCTCACTGAGGATTTCAATGTCCTTGACATAAAGGTTGTTTCCAAATCCATTTCGGGCAATAAACGCCACCCGTACATTTCCCATTCCTGCAAACTGACTTAGATTGACAATCTCACGTCTGAACTGGGAAGCACTTGTTGGGATAAACTCATCAAGTGTAGGAGCAGAAGTACGGAGGAAAACATAATCTTTCTCATAAGGAGCATTGACGATCTCAAATGTGTTGCCACAATCAGTAGATACCGCCACGATCAAAAAGTCACCAAATGAATTGTTATTAAAAGGACCATAGGCCATATTGAATGTCAACTGGGCGTTTTGATAGGTGCTAAGATCTAATTGGGGAGAGATAAAATAATCCAATTCACCAAATGCTTCATATTCATAATTACGGATAAAAAGGGCATCTTGGGATTGCCCTTCAAGCACAACCTGTGTTTTCTCCCATGTCGCCAAGTTATCAGGATTATTGATTATCCAGTTTGTTCCGATTTCATTAAATCTGAAAGTGTAGGGCAATGGCACTACAGGCTGTAGGCTGGGATTGGATTGGAGGGTATTGTTGGATGGGTTTTGGTCTGTAGTTGAGTTTACCTGTGTGATAGTGGCTACAAAATTATTTCCACCGGGGTTTAGATTGAAAGGATCAAAACTTACGGTTGTTTCATCACCGGTATTTAAGTTTAAGCTGAAATCCTTTGATTGGATGAGCGATCCGTTGTTTCTGATTTGAATCCTTGCATTTGTAATCCTGTTCAAACCTCGATTAAGAATTACAAGTGTTGGGGTAAGGTTCAAATCACACACGAAGTCTTGGGGATCACTGATTCTTTGCAATGCAAGATCAAGTGAAAAAAGCTGAGGGGCCACTGTCCCTTTTCCATTGACCAAAGATGATCTTCTTGGGCTGTTTATTAACACGACATCCATCCTTGTCACTTGACCTGATGTGAAGATATTCATACAATTGTCAGGGGTATAGTCCATATAATTTTCCACCAGATCTCTTGTATTACAGGTAATCCTTGGATTAGCGGTCCTGCAGGCATTATTTGAGCCGCTCTGAAGCGGAGTATCTTCTACAAAGTCATCAACTGAACAATCACCGTCTCCCCATATATGGCGTAATCCCAAAAAGTGACCTACCTCATGGGTTGCTGTCCGTCCTACAGAACCGGCTACCGCATTGCCTCCTTCACCAAAGTATCTGTAATCTATAGTCACCCCATCTGTTTCCCTCGAATTAGGAGGAAAGTTAAGTCCCGGTAAATTGGAAATTGGGAAAGAAGCATAGCCGATAAAGGGGGAAACCAGGGTCACTACCCATACATTGAGATAATCTTCCGGTGGCCAAAGAGATGTTTGGCCTATCAATTCAACATCGCTTTGGATATTTGGGCTATAGGTAGTTTTTGGACCCACTACCCGTACAACCCCATTTGTCGGCAATCCATTAGGATCTTGTTTTGCCAATACAAATTCAATATTTGCGTCTGCTGCTACTCCCAAGAATTCTGCAGGGGTAAAGATTGTATCAGCATTTAGTCTTCTGAAATCTTCGTTCAATATCCTGATTTGAGCCTCAATCTGGGAGAAAGGGATGTTTGCACCGGAACCTTCAGGTGTTCCATTATGGATGACATGAACAACTACAGGAATTAGCCTTCGGTCTGCTTGAGTTCTTTGCTGGGCAGTTGGATTTTTTTTCTTTTGGCTGATTTTATCTGTAATCCAAGACTCAAAATATTCTTTGCTTCCATAAATCCCCATCTTCTCTTCCTGCATCTTTTCGATCAGGACGTGTGCACATTTTTCATCATGTTCATGCTGATAGGGTTGACCAAAAAAATTCTGGGCTTCAACTTTGAGACTCATCAGGGAAAATACCAAGAATAAGAAAAAACCTATTCTCTTGCCAAAGGACTTAATTTTCATTCGGGCTAAATTAAGCAACTAAAACATTGACTGCTTCTACTTTGATAATCTCAGGAATTGCCCTTTTGATCGCTTCTTCGACGCCGGCTTTCAGTGTCATGGTTGACATCGGGCAGGTACCACAAGTTCCTGTCAATTCTATTCTTAATATAAAATCATCGGTTACCTCAACTACCCTGACATTTCCGCCATCAGCTTCTAAATAGGGTCTGATGCTGTCCAATGCCGCTTCAATTCTTTCACTTAATGGGAAACTCATTTATCTTATTAATTTACTTGTACAACTTCAGTTTTGTTTTTTTCGGCATTCCGAATGGCAATCTGCCTAGCAACCGCTTCGGCCAATGATGAGAATGCTTTTTCAGTAATTCCTGATTTTAGTACGGCAGGAAACCCGGAATCACCGCTTTCCCTGATACTTTGCACTATTGGTATCTCGCCTAAAAGGGGGACATCAAACCGCTCAGCCAACCTTCTTCCACCTTCCTTGCCAAACAAATAATACTTGTTTTCCGGCAATTCCTCTGGTGAAAAATAAGCCATATTTTCCACAACACCTAGTATGGGTACATTTATTTGGGGTTGTCTGAACATGGTCAAACCTTTTGTAGCATCGCCCAAAGCGACTTTTTGCGGAGTTGTGACGATCACTACACCAGTTACCGGAACAGTCTGAACCATTGTCAGGTGAATGTCAGAGGTTCCCGGAGGCAGGTCTATGAGGAGGTAATCCAACTCACCCCATTCCACATCTCCGATGAATTGCTTCAAGGCGGAGCTTGCCATCGGCCCTCTCCATACTACAGCCGAGTCTGCCGGTGTCAAAAATCCAATGGACATCAATTTGACCCCATATTGCTCTATCGGGATGATGATGTTTTTGCCATCCAATTGTTTTACTGAAGGCTGTTCAGCCTCGACATTGAACATGATCGGAATTGAAGGACCTGATATATCAGCATCTATCAATCCGACTTTTGCTCCCATTTTGGCCAATGCCACTGCGAGGTTAGAGGCAGTGGTGGATTTTCCGACACCGCCTTTTCCTGATGCAATGGCAATGATGTTTTTGACTTGTGGAAGCAAAGGAGCATTTGTCCTACTGCTCGTCACATTGGAAGTCATGTGAATATCCAAATCAATTTCACTTCCAAATGTCTCCTCTAAGACTTCTATGCAATTATTCTTGATGATTTCTTTGAGAGGACAGGCAGGAGTGGTGAGTACCACTTTAAAACTTATTTTTTTTCCCGCTACTTCCAGATTCTGGATCATGCCCAAAGTGACCAAATCCTTCTTCAAATCAGGATCTTGGACTTTTGAAAGTGCTTTAAGGATATCGCTTTTTTCTATGTTCATTTTTGACAAGGTAAATCCGCCCGCAAAATAGGCTATAATTATAGGAATTGAAAAACCTATCTGGTCTTCGAAACATTAAATCTTTCAAATTGATTAACTTTCTTCCACCGCAATAAGTTTCGTGAAGTGTCCATCCTATTTTTTGATGGAATACTTTTTATCTTTGAATCCCAAAATTTAGGAAAAAGTGATCAGCAGAAATACCACAGATAAGGTCAGAGAAAGAGTAGACATCGAGGAGGTGGTCAATGATTATGTGCCTTTGAAAAAGAAGGGTCAAAACCTTTGGGCCTGCTGTCCTTTTCACAATGAAAGCACTCCGTCCTTCTCTGTTTCGCCCGCCAAGCAGATTTATAAATGTTTTGGTTGCGGTAAAGCCGGTGACCCTATCCAATTTGTGATGGATATCGAAGGCATAGGCTTTAATGAAGCGATACGCCAATTGGCACAGAAATACGGGATCGAAATTGAAGAAGACAAGCAGGTTTCGCCGGAAGCTGTACAGGCATTTAATGAAAAGGAAAGCCTTTATATAGCACTCAATTTTGCGAAGGACTTTTTTGTCCAAAACCTCCAGACTGAAGAGGGTAAAGCCATAGGCTTGAGTTATTTCAAAGAAAGAGGTTTCAATCCATCGATCATTGAAAAGTTTGACCTTGGCTATGCATTGGATGGTTGGGACCATTTGCTCAAAGCCGCCAAGCAGGCTGGGCATACTGAAGAAATATTGCTCAAGGCAGGTCTGATTCTGCAAAAAGAAGGTGAATCCGAAAGGCTTTATGACAGATTCAGAGGTCGGGTCACTTTTACTATCCATAATCTTGGGGGTAAGGCCATCGGATTTGGTGCAAGGATTCTGACCCAAGATAAAAAGCAACCCAAGTACATCAACTCTCCGGAAACTGAGGTTTACCACAAGAGCGATGTGTTGTACGGTATTTTTCAGGCCAAAAAATCCATCAGGGAAAAAGAAAACTGTTACCTCGTAGAAGGATACACAGATGTAGTCTCCATGCATTTGGCTGGTATTGAAAATGTTGTTGCCTCCTCGGGAACATCCCTTACCGAAAACCAGATCAAGCTCATCAAACGGTTCGCAGATAACATCACGGTGTTGTATGATGGGGATTCGGCGGGCATTAAGGCTTCCCTGCGTGGGATTGACATGATATTAGAGGGAGGACTCAATGTCAAAGCTGTTGTTTTCCCCCGGGGCGAGGACCCCGATAGTTATTCCCGAAAAGTAGGTTCGCTTGCTTTCAAAGAATATTTGGAAGAGAAAGCCCAGGATTTTATTGCTTTCAAAATCGGGCTTTATGCAGAAGAGGCAGCTAAAGATCCGATCAAGCAGGCCGACCTGATCCGTCAGGTAGTAAGCAGTCTTGGAAAAATCCCTGATCCGATTATCAGATCTGTCTATATCAAACAGTCAGCAAACCTGCTCGATATCGATGAAGATATCATTCAGACCGAACTGAATAAGATATTTGTCAAATCAGAGAAAGAAAAGTACTTTAGAGAACAGAGAGAAACAGAGCAGGAAACCAATTTTGAGAATCTTCTTCCCTCCAAAGAAACTCCGACATCTTCCTCTTCTCTAATTTACATTCAGGAGAGGGAAATGATGCGGCTTTTGGTAAGCTATGGATTTGAAATGGTATCAGAGGAGACTAGGGTTTGTGAGTATCTACTTCAAGAAACCGCTGAACTCACTTTTGAGACTGCTGTTTTTAATAAAATTTTAACCATCTATAAAAATGCCTTGGCGGAAGGTGTTCTTCCCCAACCTGAATATTTTTTAAACTTCGGTGACCATGAAGTCAAAAACGAAGTTATACACCTGATTACCAGAAAATATGAATTGTCAACGCTCTGGGAAACCCGATTCCAGATTTTCACCCATCATGAGGCAGATGACCTGGCCAAGACTGTGTATGACAATGTTTTGCATTTGAAGAAAAAAGTAATCAATAAATTGCTCCAAGAGGCAAAACATAAAATCAAAGAGGCAGATGATGATAAATTGGATGTGGATGTGATCAGCCAAAGGATAGAAGTATACATGGAACTCAAGAAATTTCAGGTAGAAATCGACAGACAATTGGGTATTGTTGTCAGTTATTAGCCAAACTTAAATTGTTGAAATCCTGTTTTGTTATGCAAAGGGTGCTAATTTTGCCACCAGATTATCCAGAATTCAAAAAACAAACATGTCAAATTCAATACAACTCGATTCAATAGAGGAGGCGGTTAAGGCAATAAAAAACGGTGAAGTGATCATTGTTGTAGACGATGAAGACAGAGAAAATGAAGGGGATTTTATCTGTGCTGCGGAAAAAGTCACTCCCGAAATCATCAATTTTATGGCCACCCATGGACGGGGCCTGATATGTGCGCCGTTGATTGAAGACAGGTGCGATCAATTGGGTTTGCAACTGATGGTAGGAAACAATACGGCTGCCTTTGAAACTCCATTTACGATATCCGTCGACCTGATTGGACATGGATGCACGACTGGGATATCTGCCAGTGACCGTGCCAAAACCATCCGTGCTTTGATAGATGACTCCATCCACCCGGATGAATTGGGTAAACCGGGACATATTTTTCCACTTAAAGCCAAAAGGGGAGGTGTCCTCAGAAGGTCAGGCCATACTGAAGCGGCCATAGATTTTGCAAGATTGGCAGGATTGTCGCCCGCAGGCGTACTCGTCGAAATCATGAATGAAGACGGTTCCATGGCAAGGTTGCCGGATCTCGTTACAGTAGCCAAGCGGTTCAATCTCAAGCTGGTTTCGATCAAAGATTTGATTGCTTACAGGTTAAAAAATGAAACCCTGATCAAAAGGGAAATCGGAGTTGACCTGCCCACAATATTGGGAGATTTTGATTTGATAGCATTTCGCCAGACCAATACGGACGACATGCATCTTGCTTTGATCAAAGGGTCCTGGGAAATCGACGAACCTATTATGGTGAGGGTTCACTCATCCTGTGTTACGGGTGATATCTTTGGCAGCTGCAGATGTGATTGCGGTCCACAGCTTCACAAAGCCATGGAAATGGTAGAGAATGAAGGACGGGGAGTGGTACTTTACATGAATCAGGAGGGAAGAGGTATTGGGCTTTTGAACAAGCTCAAAGCATATAAACTTCAGGAACAAGGAATGGACACCGTTCAGGCCAATCTGGCACTCGGACTTCCTATGGACAAAAGAGATTATGGTGTCGGGGCCCAGATTTTAAGGGATTTGGGAGTGAGCAAAATCAGGCTGATTACCAACAATCCTACCAAAAGAGTCGGACTCCTCGGTTATGGCCTTGAGATAGTGGAGGAAATACCAATTGAAATAGCCTCAAACCCCCATAATGAAAAATACTTAACCACGAAGCGTGATAAAATGGGACATACCATTCTTAAAAACGCCAAATAATGAGACTATTTGTTGGTATAAAAATCGATATTCTGCCTAACAAAACTTAAATTGTATCAACCAATTCGATCTAGGATTCGTTATTCATCTGAACCCAATAACTGAATGAGATGAGGCACATACAACTAACATTTATCTTCTTTTTTCTTTCTAACCTGATAGGGGTCGCCCAAAGTGGCCAATTTCCTTCACAGTTGTGGCACAAGGGACAGATCACCACCAATAACGGGCAGATTTTCCAGGGAAGCTTGAAATACGACCTGGAAAACAATCTTGTCCAGCTTCAGAACAGCGGAATTGAAACCTTCGGAGCATCCAATGTGGTTCAGTTTGAGATTTTCGATGAACAATATGGTGGAATCAGGACATTCTATACATTGCCCTATTCCCTTACAGGAGAATACGAAACCCCAATTTTCTTTGAGATTTTGACCGAAGGGAATAACATTGTCCTGTTATGCAGAGAGTATGTCACTACAGATAACCGTGGAATGGGGATGTACTCACCCATGATGATGAACCCTATATGGGGACCTCAAATGTCAGGTGCTTACAAATTGGCCTTTAACTTTTACTTCCTCAAGGATGCAAAAATCCAGAGATATTCCCAAAAGAAAAAGGAACTTTTGGATATCCTATATGATAGGTCCGACGAGGTAGAATTGTATATGAGAAAAAACAGGCTTGCCCATGACCAGCGGGGGGATTTGCTCCGCATCACCGCTTACTACAATCAGATAAGATAATTTTTATGTCAAAAAAACCATTGATTTTGGTTTCCAATGATGACGGGATCACTTCCAAAGGCATCAGGGTATTGGTAAATGTAATGAAAAAATTGGGGGATGTAGTAGTGGTTGCACCTGACAGTCCACAATCCGGAATGGGCCATGCCATCACGATCGGTGAAACATTGAGGCTCTATGAGGAAGATATCTTCGAGGATGTGGTGGCCTACAAATCCAGCGGTACTCCCGCAGATTGCATCAAGCTGGCAAAGCACCATGTGATGAAAAACCGCCAACCGGATTTGGTTGTCAGCGGAATCAACCACGGAAGCAACACCTCAATTTCAGTTTTGTATTCCGGAACGATGTCCGCAGCCATTGAAGGGGCATTGGAAGGACTTCCTTCCATTGGCTTCAGTTTATGCGATTACTCTTCCAAAGCTGACTTCAGCCATATAGAAGAGTATGTTTACAAAATCGCCAAACAGGTTTTGGATCATGGAATCGCCAAGGGGGTAGCCTTGAACGTCAATTTTCCACCCAAAAGAAATGAACCGATCAAGGGTGTCAAAGTCTGTCGTCAGGCCCATGCCAAATGGCAAGAGGAGTTTTCCGAAAGATTTGATCCCAACGGAAGAAAATACTATTGGATGGTGGGCAATTTTGTGAATTTTGACAAAGGCGAAGACAACGACGAATGGGCAATAGCTAATAACTATGTTTCAATAGTGCCCTGCCAATACGACCTTACCGCGCACCATGCCATCAGCCAGATTAATGAAGAATGGAACTGGGATGAGTTATAATCAAAAAGGAGGATAGAAAATCGTCCTTTTTGATTTTTTAGTACCTTTTCCCATCATAGCCACTTCTCCAGCATCCTCTCACTTTCTATCCAAAGCCTTTCTCTCATTTTCTTTGAATTGGCCTCAGAAGAAGGTTTTACAGGTTTGTTTTTCTTGAAGTAACTGCCATTTTTCAAAGAATCGATATTGGTCTTGGCAAGGAAAATAGTCGTTTTTGCTCCTTCCTGCGCAGTAATCATAAAAGGCGAAGCAAGTTTCCAAAAGAAGCCAAAAATCCCTGAAGTTTCCTTTCCAAAATTGGTTTTGACCACTCCGGGATGAAGCGCATATGCATTCAGACCTTTCTCCCAGAACTTTTCGGAAAGGGATTTGGTAAACAAAATATTGAAAAGCTTCACGTTGGAATAGGAAATAAATGAGCTGAATTTTTTATGTGCGTAATTCAGATCATCAAAATCAACTTTTGCCGCACGGTGGGCTTCTGAACTCACACTGATCACTTTTGAACTTTGTGATGACAAAAGCAAAGGCATCAGATGATGGGTCAGAAGAAAATGGCCTAAATGATTGACCACAAGGCTCATTTCGAATCCATCTTTGGTGATCTCTTTATTTTGAAAAATCCCACCGGCATTGTTGATCAACACATCCAAAGAACCGGTTTTTGCTTGGATACTTTTGGCTGCAGCGACTACGGATTCCATGTCAGTCAGGTCACAATAGATGAAAGTGATCTTTTTTTGATCTTTGATTGAGAGTGTTTCGATCAGCTTTTTTGCCTTTGACTCATTTCTTGCAATCAAATAAATCTCATTAAAATAGGGGGTGAGTTGGGTAAACGATACCGCTCCTATTCCGGAAGTTGGACCTGTGATGGCTAGTTTCATTTGTCTTTGTTTTGTTTTAAACACTTATTAACAGATATGGTTCAAGAAAACTAATTTTCAAAGCAGCAATTTAAGCGTGTCCAATATTAAAAAATTTGTATTTTTAGCCTTGTGGTTTTTCAAAAACCACAAAAAAGAAACTTGCGATGCTTAGGGCTTCAGAATGTTTTAAGAACCAGCAAGTTACAAGAAACCTACCAAATCATTGATTGGAATCACCTTATACAAAGTGGAAAATCAAAAGCCGTTTATTGACATCGACGAAGTATTTAAAAGCAAAAATCCAGGGCTACATACATGGCTGCCGGGATTTGTGATCAATTATGTAAAAAGAGTAGTCCATGAAAATGAAATCAACAAAGTCATGGCCAATATCGGCCATTTGCACGGAATGGAATTTGTCAATGCCCTGATCGGTGAGTTTGGAGTGGAGGTCACACTTACAGGAGCGGAAAACATACCCTTGGACAGACCCGTGATATTTGCTTCTAACCATCCCTTGGGCGGAATGGACGGCATAGCTTTCATGTTTGCTTTGGGCAAATACCGGACTGATCTGAGGTTTTTGGTCAATGATATCCTCACCAATATCAAAAATTTTCAACCTTTGTTTGTGCCAGTGAATAAGCTTGGGACCAATAGCAGAGATGTTTCCAAATTGATTGAAGACACTTACGCGAAGGATGTTGCTGTTTTGGTTTTTCCCGCAGGTTTGGTATCCAGAAAACAGCCGGGAGGCATCAAAGACCTTGAATGGAAGAAAAGTTTTATCAGCAAATCCAGAAAGTACAAAAAGGACATTGTTCCGGTATACATAGAAGGGAGAAATTCAGATTTCTTCTATAACTTCGCCAATCTCAGAAAAAGGGTAGGCATCAAAACCAATATTGAAATGTTTTATCTGCCGGATGAAATGTTTTCCCAAAGAGGTAAAAAAGTAATCATCCATATAGGAAAACCGATTCCTTACAGTTATTTTGATAAATCAAAAAGTGAAAACGAGTGGGCCGAGGAAGTAAAACAGATTGTTTATAAAAAGGCCTAAATGATAGATGTATGCAAGCGGTAATCCCGGCAATAGACAGAGAATTATTGAAAAAGGAGCTTACTCCTGAGAGATTTTTGCGTTATTCAAACAACGGAAACAACTTGATCTATTTGGTCAACCACCATAATTCTCCCCATACAATGCAGGAAATAGGAAGGTTGAGGGAACTGACTTTTAGAGCCGCCGGGGGCGGGACTGGGCTTGCACTTGACATTGATGACAATGACATCATCCCCAATTGTTACCAGCAATTGGTTACCTGGAATCCGGAAGATGAGGAGATTGTGGCAGGTTATAGGCTGATCAAATGCAGCGAGGCCGGTGTAGACCAGGATGGTCACATTAACCTGTCCACTGCCCACTTATTTACTTTTTCAGAAAAATTCCTTGCAGAATATATCCCGTACGCAATTGAACTGGGAAGGTCATTTGTCCAACCTCAATACCAGCCCAGTCTGGACAACCGTAAGGGAATTTTTTCTTTGGACAACCTTTGGGACGGACTTGGTGCCGTGGTAAAACTTAATCCGGACATCAAATACCTTTTTGGTAAAGTCACGATGTACCCGCACTACAATAGGGAAGCGCGTGATTTCTTGCTTTTTTTTATGCAGTTCTATTTTCCCGATAAAGAAAATCTGGTTGCGCCACATGAAGATTTAAGGTTGACTTATGAAACAGATATCTCCGAATTTTCCAAACGGCTCGATGGTCTGGATTATAAGGATGGATACAAAGTCCTTAACAGCAAGGTGAGGGCAATGGGTGAAAACATTCCTCCTCTGATCAATACATATATGAACTTGTCTCCCACGATGAAATCATTCGGTACGGCGATGAACGATGAGTTTGGAGATGTGGAAGAGACAGGAATATTGATCACATTAGACGATATTTATGATAGCAAAAAGCACCGTCATATAGATACTTTCGATAGGGATAGGGTTTTTGGCAGTAGAGAATAAACGATATGAAAAAAACTGTAATCATAGGAGCATCAACCAATCCTTCCAGATATGCCTACCTGGCAGCGGAGATGTTTTCGCAGAGGAATATTCCGGTGGTTCCGGTGGGAATCAAGACCGGTGTTTTGTTTGGAAATGAAATCCTAAACATCAAAGACAAGCCCGAGATAAAAGATGTAGACACTGTGACGCTCTACATAGGCCCCCAAAACCAACCTGAGTGGTATGACTATATGATTTCCTTGAAGCCAAAAAGAATTATTTTCAATCCGGGAACAGAGAATCCAGAGTTTGAGAAATTGGCCAAAAAAAGTGAAATAGACACGTTGAGAGCCTGTACTTTGGTGTTAATGAGTACAGGTCAATATTGATTTTTTCTTTTATCCAAAAAAAGATTCATATACCAAATATGAGGAGCTGAGATCAGTGATACCAAGACGAAGAAAAGCAAAGTCAATTGGTCTGCTTCCAGCATATTGTAAAAAAACAACAGGATAATGGTGATTCCTACCAGACTAGTGAGCGTGAAAGGCAACAGTTTTGTAATGAAATTCCTGATTTTTTGTGGTTGAAGAAAATCTTTCAAGGCTTTGAACTCTTCAGTCATACTCGGCAAAGAATGCCAGAATCCAAAGTAAATGATGAAACCTAGGAGCAGTGGCAAATGGTAAAGAAAAATACCCAGCAAGCTAATTTCCATTAACAGCCAAATGGACTTAGTGCCAAAATTCAATAAAATCAAGAAGGTGGATAGGGAAAAGGAAATGAGAATAACTGCTGTTCCATAAGTGGCAAGATGACTGACATCAATGATTTTGGATAAAATGGATGCAGTGTAAGCGAAATCACCCCAGAGAATCGTACTCAGAAAAAATGAACCCAATATAATAAAAGTCAGTCCTTCAAGTTTTTTGAATCTCATTTTGATAAAATGACTTTGCCCAAAATGGTAAGCTGACATCAAGATAAAAGCGAGCAGGGCCACAGTCGGAAGGAAAAGCCAAACAGCTAAATATGCGATGATGATAGCTAGATATTTGAGGATAAATCTGACCAGGTTTTTTTTATCCATGACGGGATTGAGAAGGAGGTGGTCAATCGCCCCGTGTGGTATACCTATTGTGATCAAGACTGCGCCAAAACAAATCCATTGATATATTTCATTTCCTTCGAATAGCAAAAGATAGGCTACCCCGATAGCAGTTCCCAGTATTTTGCCGGCTGTTTCAATGCCTTTCATAATTCAGAAGGGATTTAATGAAAATGGAGAACTTCAATCTGGATAAGATACCGATTTCTTCCCAAATGTTTGTTTCTTCATTGAGGAACTTCAGGACAAGATTTGCCCGGTTCAAAGCAAACATTTGTCTGAAAATTTCCGGCAATGCAGAGGGCCATTTCACTGCTATATTCAATATGATGTTGTCATAAAAACTGAACCTCGGTTTTCTGTTCCATTTTCTCGAGCTGACTTTTCCGGATGAGTTCAACTCACGTACAATTGATTTGCAGTGTTTTTGAATGTCATAGAAAGTGAAACCAGTGGAAGGTTTAGAACAACCTGCCAAGGTGCCCAGATGGACTATATTTTGGTGCTTGTTTAGAGGAGTTTCCACAGTTGTCATCGGTATGGTGCCCGATTCTTTGAATGCGATGTCGTAGGCTGTCAGACCAAGTTCTTTCTCCAAATAGTCAGAAAGCTTCGCCTCCATTGTAGGTATATCAATCCCATTTTTGGTGTAAAGGGTATACTCAATCAAGGCTTCATTTTTGGTATAGGGAAGGATATAAAAGAAATCCGTTTTGGTTTTCTGATCAGATACGAAGTGCATCAGTGATACAGCACTGGGATCAAAACAATCATTTTTGCATAAGATTTTCCACCCCACAAAAACTTGTTTTAAAATCGGGGATTCTTTTCTTGGGGAAGAAAACGGAATACTGTTAAACAATAAATTGGACTTGAATATTCCTGATTTGGAGGTCACTACTTGCACTGAACCAATTCCAAAGCTTTCGATTTTTTCGACGCTGTCTTCAAGGAAGGATACATTTGGAAACTGTTTAGCCTTTTCTATCACCTCTTTATAAAAATCGGATGACTTGATATGGTAATATTTTAATTTTTGGGGATGGGCCGAAACCGATTTTTCTGCTTCAGAAATTTTGATTGAGTCCCAAAAAATCAAAGGGGTACTTTTGGGGTGTATTCCAAGTGGCTTTTCTGACCAATAGCACCAGGTTCTATCATTTTCGATTTTGGATGAGTTGTCGATTAGAAGGATTTTCTTATCCTTAAGAGGGCTGTCAAGTAGATAATAGATCAAGCTTAAACCGGCACATCCAAGCCCCGTAATGATGTAATCGTAGGTTACCATGGGTCTTTTGGGTTGATAAAAAAAGGCTTCTCCAATCAAGGAGAAGCCTTTGAAGCAAAAATTATGCGTGAACCACTTTCTTGTTTCTGTTTGTTTCAGAGATGGCTACTGAATAGATCACCAAACCGAAACCGATTTTGTTGACGGCATCAGCCACGTTGTAAAACAAATCAATGCTGCTGACTTCAAATGCACCTGACAAAAGGTTGCCTGGAAGAACCATGTATCCAAGAGGATATATAGACCAACCCAG
>JBBRFK010000017.1:0-26880 GCA_038224435.1 Cytophagales bacterium
AGCCCTATTCCTTCCGGAAAGAATATGCTGATATACCCAAATTATTGATCAATGCGGCCGGTGACGAGTTTTTTCTTCCTGACAGCTGGAAATTTTATTGGGACAGCCTCCCCGGTGAAAAGCACGTCCAATATGTTGCCAACTACGGACATGACCTCAGCGAGTCAGATGCCTTGCCAAATATGATCGCTTTTTATGCCTCGGTCTTGAATGAAATCCCCCGGCCAAAATATGAATGGAGCATAGAAGGAGAAAAAATATTGATCACAACCGACCCTAATCAAAAACCTGTATCCATCAAACTTTGGTCCGCCCACAACGAAGAGGCGAGGGATTTCAGGATTTATGTATTGGGGCCAAAGTGGACCTCTACAGAAATATTGGTGAATGAAAGTGGACGGTATGAAGTAGAAATCCAAGAACCTGAAAAGGGATTCAAAGGGTATTTTGTAGAAATTACTTATCCCGGGCAGGCTCCGATCAAGGTGACAACAGGAGTGGAGGTTTTGCCGAGGACTTACCTATTTGAGCCTTATGTGGCCAAAGATCCAAAAGGAACCAAGTAAGGACAAACTGATTTTTTTTAAGAAATCCATTTTCAAATCAAAAAAGCCGGGAAGTTTCCCGGCTTTTTTGATTCAGTATGTAGGTTTTTTTTCTTACCTCTAACAAAAATTGAACATGGTTGAGATTTAATTGAACCCGCAGTCGACTTTCATCGGTGGACTGTGGTCGATGATCCGAATAAAATGTCACTTTATTGAATGGAATGGCATCAAATCGGATAATCAAATTTTCAATTCTCAATCATTGAAAAAAACATGTCCATATCAGGTATCAGGACTATTCTTGTCCTTCTGTTTTTGGCCATGTTATCTTTGCTGTCATTTTCTACTAAAGGAATATAGCTTGCCCTGCCTGCAGCGATCAGCTTTTCGGGAGCGACATCATATTTGGTTTCCAAAATCCTCACAATAGAGGTTGCCCTTTTCACACTCAAATCCCAATTGTCCTGAAGGACGCCGGTCTGAATGGTCCTTGGGTCGGTATGACCTTCGATCATTACTTCCAATGAAGGTTCGGAATTGATGACTTCAGCCAATTTTTTAAGCAGACTTTCTGCATTTTTGGATACCTGATAGCTACCTGTATTGAATAAAAGTCGGTCAGAGACATTGATCATCACGACTGTTTTGTCTACAGTGATCTGGATGTCGTCATTTTGCTCGTCAGTACCGTCGGAAATGGAGTGTTTGAGGTTGTGGGAAATGGCCACGTTGATAGAATCTTCTAGATTTTTGGCTCCTTCAAGTTCCGCAGCGGATACAGTCGCCAAAGTTGCATTGAGTTTTCCTCTTGTGTCATTCGACATGGGGGTTTTACCATCCAAAGAGAATTTGGAGTCGCTTTCTTCTTTCAATGAATTGATCCTAGTGTTGTACTCTGCCACACGGGATTCGATTTTTCCCATTTTGTCTTCCAGAACTTGTTTTTCAGCTTCTAAGGCTTCTTTTTGCATACGGGTTTCGGTAAGTGAAGCTTCGGTTTGGAACTTGTCATTTTGAAGCTGGACATATTTCTTTTTTGAAACGCACGATACGCTTATGATAGCGATTGCGAGAGATAATACGATAATTTTTTTCATAGGTAGAACTGTTTTTCTACCTTACTTCCAAAGATGAAGCCACTTAAAATACCAAAACCGATATTCACTTAAAATAGGCCTCGTTTTCTTGTATTTAGTTTTAAATTACTTGGTAAACCCACTGAAATGAAAAAAGCAACCTTCCTAATCACCATAACCTTATCATTTATAATTGCTTCTTGTCAAACACCCAAAGAGCAAAAAATAGAAGAAAAAATCAACTTTGAAATCATGGTAAAAAACATCAAGATGAATGGCATTGATGCCAAGGTTTTTAATTTAAAAAATGGAAACGGCATGGAAGTGGAACTGACAAACTATGGCGCCACGCTGTCCCGGATTCTTGTTCCCGACCGGAATGGAAATTCCGCAAATGTCATGCTCACCTATAATAAGGTGGAAGACTTCATAAATGACAGGTACTTTTTTGGGGCTACTGCCGGGCGGTATGCCAATAGGATAGCAGGAGGGAAATTTGAGCTTGATGGTCAGAGCTACGAATTGGCAAAGAACAATGGAGAAAACCATCTTCATGGTGGAGTTCAAGGATTTAACAGAAAGATATGGGATGCTGAAGTTCTTGAACCCGAAGATGCTGTGGGCGTTAAGATGACCTACATCAGTCCTGACGGGGAAGAAGGATATCCCGGTACTTTGACCACTACTTTGACTTTTGTATTGGAAAAGGAAAATAAACTTTCCATCACCATTGAAGCACAGACAGACAAGCCTACTGTTGTTAACCTTACCCACCACGGCTATTTCAACCTGAGTGATATGAAGGAGAATATTTTAAGCCACGAGATGACCATTTTTGCAGATCATTATACCCCAGTCGGAGAGGGTTTGATCCCAACCGGTGAGATAGCACCTGTTGTGGGAACACCATTTGACTTTACCTCAGCACACAAAATCGGTGAAAGAATCACTGAGATAGGTGCGGGGTATGACCATAATTTTGTGGTGAAAAAAGAGCATGATGGAACCTTGGCAAAGATGGCAGAAGCCTATCACGAAGGGACAGGAAGGGTATTTACGATGTATTCCAATATGCCGGGAGTCCAGTTATATACCGGAAATTTCCTCGATGGCAAGCAAACCACAAATGGGGTCACTTACACTAAAAACTATGGATTTTGCCTCGAGCCGCAGTTTTTTCCTGATTCTCCAAACCAGCCAAATTTTCCCTCAGCAAGGCTGAATCCAGGAGAAACGTACAGGCATGAGATCGTTTATGAATTTGGGGTAAGGTAAATATTTCACAGACTTTCAAAAGTTGAATCCCGCAACCGAACTGCTTTTTCTTCACTGATGTAAAGGTGAAGGATAAGCAGTTTTGTTTTTTGGAGATTTCTCGGCCAACTCCTGAAATGGCCGGATCTTGAACCGGATATTTTGCCGTACATGGTAGGTATTGTCATATTATTCGAAAAGCAAAAAGCCCTAGCTTGGTAGCATGGGCTTTTTTTATTGATTGATTGGAATTGAGATTAAGGAAGGACTCCGGTGAGGTTCGGACAGGAATGCATATTTTAAAAAAAATGAAAATTTCACTAGTTGAAAAAGAACAGCTGCTTAAAATGCGTTGGCGCTGCTACATTTTGATTGAATAACTGTATAGTAGTATCAAGTAAACATAATCGATTATTTTTTTCGGGAAATATAAAAGGGCCCGGCATCCCAAACTTATAGGCTCAAATAGAATCGGCTGCCGCAGCATATTTTCTATTATTACAAGATTTTTAAGGTGTTCCTATAGTAGATAATCTATTAAATTATCCCCGGGACGGATCCGCCCTCTAGCTTGATGACTGCGCCATTGGTCGCAGATGCCAGTGGGCTGGAAAGGTAGGCAACAGTATTGGCGATCTCTTCGGGGCTGGTGAAGCGCTGGATCAGCGAGGTAGTGCGTACGTTTTTGAAGAAATTTGCTGCTACTTCCTCTTCGCTTATCTGCTCATTTTCTGCTACTTCCCGCAAAAAACGTTCTGCCCCTTCTGATAAGGTGGACCCCGGAACAACAGTATTTACGGTCACCGAACTGCCTTGGGTGGTTTGGGCGAGTCCACGAGAAATAGCCAGTAAAGCGGCTTTGGTGGTACTATAAGCAATCAGGTCTTCAGGTACGAGCATGGCGCATTCACTGGACACAAACAGGATTCTCCCCCAATTGCGTGCAAGCATCCCAGGTAGTATTGCGCGCGACATCCGTACCCCACTCATGACATTTACCTCAAACATACGGTACCAATCTGCATCAGATGTATCTTTAAAAGACTGTGATGTAAAGATTCCCACATTATTGACCAAAATATCCACAGGGCCTATGATGTCCAGTAACGATTCCACCGATGCGGGATCTGAAAAATCAGCTGGAATACCTGTAAGCTTGGCTTCAGGCAGTTCGGTCTTTAGCTGGGCAATGGCTTGATTAATTCGAGCTTGCGTGCGTCCGTTCAGGATGACATCCACCCCTTCCCCAGCAAGGACTTTGGCAATAGCCAGCCCAATGCCAGCTGTTGATCCGGATACAAATGCGCGTTTGTTTTTCAGCTGTAAATCCATGGTGTTTTTGGTTAGAGGTCGGTAATTAGGATGAGGAATATGATCGGCAATGCGGGACTCCTTTATCCAATTCCCCAAGGACTAAATAAAATCCACAGGAGCAGCACCATTACGATCAAGACGATTGTGAGAACACCATCCGTGGTTACCCGAAAGTTAAAGGCTGTTTCACCAGGCTGAAAGGTGGTAAGGCGAAGAGCTTCATCTGACTGTTGCCCACCTAATTTACTTACCAGCATCATTAAAACGCCACAAAACAAAAAAAGGATTAAGGCAAAGTGAAGGAAATTGATCCCTAGTAAAAGGTCGAGAAGCGAACCTTTGCTTAAGGCAATGATGCCTTCTTTACTCAAAAACTCCGTGACGAGCCGCAAAATACCAATCCCAAAGCCCGTCCATAAAGCTACGATGGCACCCGTGGCATTGATCCACCTAAAGTATAATCCCAGCAGAAATACTGCCGCAATGGGGGGTGAAATGTATGCCTGTATACTTTGCAGGTAATGGAAAATACCTCCTCCCATAAGTGTACGCATGAAAGGAATCCAACCCAAGCTCACCAGCACCAATACTACCGTGGCAATTTGGCCTACCCTTACCAACTCCTTTTCTGAGGCATTGGGCCGACTTTCACGGTAAAAGTCAATGGTAAATAAAGTAGAGGAAGAATTGAAAGCAGAAGAAAGCGAGCTCATCAATGCAGCCAACAAACCCGCAATGGCAATACCTTTGATACCCACAGGCAAGAAGCCTGTAATCATGGCTGGAAGTGCCTGGTCGGGATTGTCAAGGGAAAGGTTGAGCATGCCTTTTTGTACGAGGGCATAGGCGATTACACCGGGTATGAAAAACAGGAACACCGGTAGCAGTTTCAAAAATCCAGCAAAGATCGTCCCTTTACGGGCGTTGCTGATGTCTTTGGCTGAGAGCGTGCGCTGCACGATGAACTGGTCGGTACACCAGTACCAAACACCCAAGATAGGTGCACCAAAGAGCATGCCTGTCCAAGGGTAATCAGTATCTGAGAAGGGGCGCCATAGGTTGAAAAAGTGTTCTGGAGGCAGTTTGGTTGGATCGTCTGCGGCAGCTTTGGCAATGGTATCGATCATGGCATCCCAACCGCCCAATTGATCCAGCCCGAAGTAAGTAACCGCAGCTGTGCCGCCCAGCAAGATAAAAGCTTGGATCATATCTGTGTAGATTACTGCCCTGAGGCCGCCTAACACCGTGTAAAACCCCGTGGCAAATACGGTGATGATTGCCCCTGTCCAAAAGGGAATTCCCATGGTTTCGAAGACCAATGCACCGGAAAAGATAATCAGGGAGATTTTGGTAAGCACATAGGCCACAATGGATACTACTGAGAGGTAGTTACGGCAGGCTTTTGAATAGCGTTTTTCCAAAAACTCAGGCATGGTGTACACACCTGTACGCAAGTAGAAGGGTACAAATACCCAGCCTAGTATGATTAAGATCAACGAGGCAAGTATCTCAAAGTTGGCTTGTGGCATTTCGCCCCTAGCGCCTGCTCCCGATACCCCCAGGATGATCTCGGAGCCTATGTTGGAAGAAAATAGCGAAGCTCCAATCACAAACCAGCCTTCGTTTTTGCCAGCTAAAAAATAATCGGTAGAGTCAAGCTCTTTCTTGTGGGATGAACCTCCTCCTTTGGAGGCCCACCATGCAATCCATAGGACTACCCCGAAGTAAGCGCCAATGATGGAAAGGTCCCAAGGGCTTAGATTTGCAAACATAATATGTTATTGGGTTTGAATTGTTAGGATCAGGACCGAACTGAATGCCATTTTAGACAATAACCGGTGGACAGATCCCTGCCACCGGTAATGGTTTTTGTAAGAAATCGTTCTGATTACCAACGTTCCAAGCCAAGTAATTTTTTACCCAGCTCATTTAATTCGGCTACTTCGTAGCGGATTTGCTCCCAGTTACGGGGATCACCCGGGAAGGCATAACCCGCAGGAGCCACACGGTTTTTCCAAGAGTTCACCCTCCAATTGCGAAGTTCTTCATTGTCTTCTTCAGCTGGCATCATGGAGATATACTGGGCGATGCGTACTTTGTCTGTAGAGCGATTTGGGCGAATGCCATGCGGTTGGGTGCTGTTGAAGATTAGCAAGTCGCCCGCGTCCAGTTTCACTTTCACGATGTGTGATTCGAGGCCAGTGACATCAGGTTTAAAGCGGTTGCGGTCTTCCGGTTGGGCCAATTTCCAAGTATCATAGTTACGGTACAGCTCGGGTATACATTGGAAGCCACCCATGTTTTCATCCGTCTGATCAGCAAGGGCCAACACACCTTGAACATTTTGCGGACGGGTTTCCGGATCGTAGTCCCAATGGATAAAGCCTTTGTACTCATGACCTGGGCGCATGGGGAAGTTCAGGTTGGCGCGGTCGATGGTTACCCAGAGCTTTTCAGTGCCCCAAACGTCCACAAAGGCATCGTAGACACGCTGCATCTGTCGGTTATTCCAAAGTTGCTGGTTGTTGTATACTTCCACCATACCTGTGCCGATTAGTTCTTTCATCTGCATGTCGCTGCGTGGAGCAGTATACCAACTTTCGGCATCGTTTGGGTCCTTCTCTTCAAATTCCCATAAAAAATCGGCTGTCTTCTGCACTTGCCCACGTTGTACAGCTTGCTTGATCACCACATACCCGTTTTCAATCCAGAATTTCCAATCTGCTTCGCTCAATACACGCAAGGGCTGACCGTTAGATCCATCGCTTAAGTTTACTTTGCTGCTTGAGGCAGTGGAGGGATTGCCCGGAATTTCTTTATGGTTTTTGTTCGGGCTGTCTCGTTCAGTTAAGTTCGTTTTCATAGTTTCCGTTTCCAGTATTTAGTAGAAGTAAGGTTTCCGCTTTTGATTAAGCACTTAACAAAGATAGCCTAGATCAAAAATCGAGGCTTGTCGTATTTTGCCAATAATTTGAATTATTTTGATCTTTTTATTGATTTCAACAGATAATTCGGCAAAATTAGGTGTAAATTAATCCCAAATCTCCTGTATGAAAACTGAGCTTGAAGAAATCCCCCGTCCCTCCAACAGCTCCTTGCGGCTGATGGTAAATCCCAACCTCAGCGACTTTTTTTTCTGGCACTTTCACCCGGAATATGAGTTGGTGTATATTGATGGCGCGAGCGGTACGCGGCACGTGGGCGGGCATATTTCACGCTTTGAGGGAAGCGACTTGGTGCTGATAGGTTCCTACATCCCACACCTTAACTTCGACTATGGTGTAAAGACACCCTACCAAAAGATGGTTGTACACATCCGCCCTGACTTTCTGCAAGCGGCACAAACCACCACACCGGAGTTACAAGCTATCCATGAGCTATTTCGGCTATCGCAGCACGGCATAGCTTTTGGCGAAACGGCCAAGGCACAACTCGGTGCACGCATCAAGCAGTTGCACACACATGATACCTTCGGGCAGTTTTTGGAACTGCTTAGCCTTTTGAAGGCACTGATGGATTCCCCAGACAAAGTACTGCTGCATGAGGAACCTGTCAAAAACCAATTTACCCGGAAAGACCAAGAGCGCCTTCGCAGGGTGTACGAGCTGATCGACCGCAACTACCAGCGCAAACTTGAAATTCGCGAGGCTGCTCAGCTGACTTACTTAAGCGAAGCTGCCTTTTGCCGCTATTTCAAAAAAATGACACGCCTTACTTTCACTGAGTTTGTGAATCATTACCGGATCGATAAAGCAAAAAAGTTGCTACTACAAAACCATAATGTAACTGAAACCTGCTTTGATTGCGGCTTCGAGAGCTTGAGCTATTTCAACCGCACTTTCAAAAAAATCACAGGAGAAAATCCAATGGCATTTAAGAAAGGCTTTCGATCTGCCTAAACGAGAGCTTTTAGAACCCAAACTGTAGCTAGACCTGATTGATTTGATTCAAAAAAGGTTGGAATTTTGGTTTTACCAAATAAAAATTTTTCCTGAATTTGTCAAACTTGGATTATAGGGAAGCGATTCGCTCCCCTATTTTTCCGCTACTACACTTTCAACATTGGTAAATCCTATTTTACACCTCTTTCACCTCAGCGGTAAGCTTCTGCAAAGTAGCTTTGGCATCTCCAAAAAGCATTCGTGTTTTTGGATAGAAGAAAAGTTCGTTTTCAATTCCCGCATAACCTGACGCCATGCCTCTTTTGAGGATGATCACATTTTTGGCCTGATCGACTTCCAAGATTGGCATGCCGTAGATGGGAGAAGAGGGGTCGTTTTTCGCTGCCGGATTGACTACGTCATTAGCGCCGATAACTACCACCACATCCGTATTGGCAAATTTGGAATTGATTTCTTCCATTTCCTGCATCCTTTCATAAGGCACATCAGCTTCTGCCAAAAGCACATTCATATGCCCAGGCATACGTCCTGCTACAGGATGGATGGCGTAATTGACTTCCACACCTTTTTCTTCCAGTAACTTTTCCAGTTCATGGCAGATATGCTGCGCTTGGGCCACAGCCAATCCGTATCCCGGAACGATCACCACACTTTGGGAATAGGATAGCAACACAGCTGCATCTGAAATGGTTATTTCCCTGACTGTTTGGTCTCCACTTGAGGATTTTACCCCACCTGGAGCTGCGGTACCAAATGCACCCAACAAAACATTTGTCAAAGACCTGTTCATTGCTTTGCACATCAGAATAGTCAGGATGGTACCTGCAGAACCAACTAAGATACCACCTGTCAACATGGCTTTGTTGCCATAGAGGAAACCTCCAAAAGCCGCTGCCATACCCGTAAAGGAATTGAGCAAAGAGATCACAACAGGCATGTCTGCACCGCCAATCGGCATTACAAACAATATACCATAGACCAAAGCAATTCCCAACAACGCATAGAAAAGGAGAGGATTTGCACCGCTGACCATTTGGTAAATAATCAAAATAACAATGATGCCTAGCATGACCATGTTGATGACTTGGTTCATTGGCAATACTTTATCCTGGATTTTTCCTTCCAATTTGCCATAAGCGATGATCGAACCGGAGAAAGAAACCGACCCGATCAAAAGGCCCAACAACATGACTAACAATTCTCCGTCAAAACCGGTGATAGTGCTATGTTGGTGGCTTTGGAATTCGATGATGGCGATCAATGCCGCACAGGCACCTCCCATTCCGTTGAAGAATGACACCATCTGTGGCATAGAAGTCATTTGGACTCTTTTTGCCATGATGGTTCCAATGATGGTACCGACGAGCAGGCCCAGAAATATCAATCCATAGTTGATCAATTTTCCTGAATCATAATCTTGGTACAATGTGATGGTAGCAATAATTGCAATCAACATTCCAGCCGCCGCAATCAGGTTTCCCTTCCGCGCCGAATCCGGGTTGCTGAGCATTTTCAATCCCAGAATAAAAGTCAGGGAAGCAATGAGGTAACAGATTTCCAATATATTCAGGCTCATGATTTCTTAGGTTTTTTCTTAAACATCTCCAACATTCTGTCTGTCACCACAAATCCCCCGATGACGTTCAAAGTCCCTACCAACACAGCTAAAAACCCGATAATCAATGCCGGATAATTGTCAGGTGAAGCTTGAAGCATCACGATGATGGCACCGACTACGACGACTCCGTGGATCGCATTGGCACCGGACATCAATGGTGTATGAAGAATGGCGGGTACATTGGAAATCACTTCCACACCCAATAGAATGGCCAATAAAAGGAAATATACCATTTCCATATTTTCGCCTATATAACTTAGCAGTTGTTCCATTGTCAGTTGTTTTGCATTTGAATGATTCGTGGACTGATCGGATTACCGGCATGGCACACACAGGTGCCGGTGACAATATCATCCTCAAAATTCAGGTTCAGGTTCCCTTCTTTGATGATCAGTTTTAGAAAATTTAGGTAGTTTTTGCCGTACATTTTGCTGGCATCCTGTGGCATGCCCGAGGCCAGGTTGCCGACACCAACGATCCTCACACCGTTGACCTCTATCGTTTGGTCAGGTTGCGACAGCGCACAGTTTCCACCGGATGAGGCGGCAAGGTCAATGATCACCGAACCGGGTTTCATGGCCCTTACGGTTCTTTCTTCTACCAATTGAGGGGCTTTTCTTCCCGGAATCTGTGCCGTGGTGATGATGATATCAGCTTTGGCAGCATGTTCGTGGATGGTGTCTTTTTGTTTTTGGATGTATTCAGCAGATTGTTCCACAGCATATCCTCCGGCTCCTTTGTCCTCTTTGGCGCCTTCGACATCGACGAACTTTGCTCCCAAAGAAAGCACTTCCTCCTTGGCTGCCTGTCGCACATCAAAAGCAAATACTGAAGCCCCGAGTCTCCTGGAGGTAGCTATGGCCTGCAATCCTGCCACTCCGGCTCCCAAAATCAATATCCTTGCCGGAGTAATGCTACCGGCAGCTGTCATGAACATCGGAAAGAATCTTGGAAGGAGGTTGGCAGCCATCAGGACAGCTTTGTAACCTTGGACGGTAGCCATGGAAGAAAGGACGTCCATGGACTGTGCGCGGGTGGTTCTAGGAACCAGCTCCATGCTAAAGGCTGTCCTTTTTTGTTGGATTAAGTAAGTGGTAAGCTCCGGATTGAAAAGAGCTCCCATTTGCCCCATCAATACCGCGTCGGGTTTCAATCCTGCAATTTCCCCTAGGATAATTGGCTGGATTCCCATTACGAGATCTGATTGTGTCAGGATTTCCTGTCTGCTGTGGATTTCTGCTCCGGCCTCTTGATAGAGTTCATCCGATGCATAGGCTCTGGCGCCTGCATGTGTTTCTACCCAAACCGAGACCTTCCAGCTGAGGAGAGTTTTTACCGCTTCCGGCAAAAGTGCTACCCTGGACTCGTCTTGGGGTTCTTTTAAAATCCCTATTATCATTGGTTGAAAATGTGATGGCGATAAATTTATGCTCAATTGATTTAAAAGCGTGAAACTATCAAAAAGTTTATTAAAATAAAGTGATTTTAATCAGGCGGTCTAGGTTTATTTTGATTTGATTGATTTTATTGGAATATTGTGCCCAATCTCGCAGGTAAATTAATATCACCCCAAATCATTTCTCTTATCTTCCAACTGTTTTTAGTCCAAGTCGGAACAGTTTAATCTAGGACGCACAGTTCTTTAAGTAAATTCAAATCATTGTTAAATCTATCCTTTAAAAGAAGGAAAGCAATGCCTTTGTGGATTTCACCTTATAGTATTAACTTATCTATCTTCTATGAAAACCAAACCAGTCATCACAAGCATGCTAATGGCTTTTATCTTTTGTTGTTTTCAGGAATCTTTTTGTCAAAACCTGCATTTGTTGGACGGGATTGTCAGAGGAGACACGACCAAAAAGCAGCTTTCCCTAGTTTTGACAGGGCATGAATACGCAGAGGGAGGTTGGGATATTTTGAAAACTTTGGATAAAAATAAAGTAAAGGCTTCGTTTTTTTTGACTGGTGATTTTTATAGAAACCCTGAATTTGAAACCCTGATCAAAGCCATCAAAAACCAGGGCCATTATCTTGGCGCCCATTCCGACAAGCACCTTCTTTATTGTCCATGGGAGGAAAGGTCGCAATTATTGATTGACAGGTATACCTTTTCCAAAGACCTGTTGGACAACTATTCTGAAATGAAGCGGTTTGGAATCGAACAGGAAAACACTATATATTATTTGCCTCCCTACGAATGGTACAATGAAAGCATCAGTGAATGGACCAGAAAGTTGGGTTTTCAGCTTGTAAATTTTACACCGGGCACAAGAACAAATGCTGATTACACTGATCCGGAAATGGAAAATTTTTTCAGTTCGGAGGAAATTATGCAAACTATCTGGCAGTGTGAATTCAAGGATCCCAATGGACTCAATGGTTTTATTTTGCTTTTCCATATTGGGGTAGGGGAAAAGCGGTCAGATAAGTTTTATCGGCTTTTGCCTGACTTGATCAAAGGATTGCACAAATCCGGATACGAAATCGTGGGTTTGAATGAATTGCTCCAAAAGGATTGAATGGATTATTTTTCAAACAAACCTAATGTGCCGCCGACCCAATCTTTGTCTTTGTTGAATTTGACTCCGATCATTTCTCCGCGGCTAAGACGGATAAGGTTTCCAATCAGTGTTGGGTTTTCGTCCTTTTCAGGCCATACCGCCAACATCCGCACTTCGGCCTTCACCTTGCCGTCGGGTGCCTGAAGGACAGGGACATATTTGGCCTTTTTTTGAAGAATGTAGAGGTCTTTATCTTTCACCGCCTCAATGTCCGATTTCTTCACATGAAAAATTACCCCACTCCCCGAAAAGGAAAATAAGGGCTTCAAGACATAATTCTCCAAGTCTTCAGGTATTTCCTTCAGTTCACTCAACAAAGTTGTCTCAATGAAATAAGGCCCATTGAGGTAGGGGAGGATGAATTTGCTGATTCTATAAAACCAGTTTGGGTGGCCGGCCCATTCCACATCTAATTCTTCCAAAAATGAAAATTGCATGTTGAGGTCTTTTCTTGCCTCGAGTTCATCGAAAATCACGCGGTTGTAAATACGCTTGATCAGGATTTCCTTCCCTTCCTTATCGGTATAGAAAAGTTGTTTCCCCTTCTTGATGATTTCGGTAACGCATACAAACGGCACTCCCAAATCTTTTTGGCAATAATAAAAGTCGATTTTGGTGTTTTGTTTTTCAGGCTCGATTTCAAGCAGGATGACTTCTTCCGGATTATGTCCGTTCAGGATAGTCTCGTTTAGAATAGTGAGATAGCCATCTGCATCAAGGTCATTGAAATAGGGTGTGAATCTGGAGAGATAGGGATATGCTTTTTTGATTTTCTCGAAGAGATTGTATTGAAAATTAAATACAGAGGGAAATCCCTGTACTTCGATCAGCTTGGGGATGATTGCGCCATCCTCTTCACAGATTCCAAAGTCGATGGCAAGAAATTGGGTGTGATGGTCTTGGTTGGGAACGTTGAAATTGACATTCAGTGATTTTTCTGTCAAGGAATTGAAATCCTCTCTTTTGATAAAATCGATGACATGCTGACAACCTTCGATGAGTTGGGCTTTCAGTGTATCGGGAATGAAAAAAGGGGTTTCTGCTACCCTAAATGTGGGAAGATAATCAAAATCCGAAGCAAGGTCAGCCAAAAAGTCCTGGTACTTTTCTTTGCTGAATCCGTTATTGAAAAATTCCCTGTGCTGCTCGATCATGTTCTATGATTATTGGAGGATGGCCTGTTGCTCTTTGATAAATTTGATGGATTCCGCAAGAAAATTTGGAATCAGCGTTTCGTTGGTCTTGTAGATCGTATGTTCCTCGACGATATGCTCAAGCATTGCCAGGTATCTGGACTTTCCCCTGAGCGAAATGATTTCATCCCTGACTTCGTGTTTTTTGAGGTGGATCAAAAAACCCACAGGATCGGCCTCCGGGTGAAATTGGGTTCCTACCATTTCCGGTGAAAATCTGATGGCCATGATTGCCCTTTCGTATTCAACATGGTTTCGGATTTTTTCCAAAGCGATGATTTTAGCCCCCTGTTCCCTGAATTTTTTCGGATGTGGTTGCACTACTTGATAGTCTCTGGAATCAATCGCCCAAAAGGGATTTTCCAATCCTTCAAAAAGAGGGTCTGTCAAACCTGCTTCGGTTTTGTGGATCGTCATCACCCCGAATGAAGTGGATTTCCTTTTTGTTACCTGTGCAAGTCCAAAATGATGGACCGCCATCTGGTAAGAATGGCAAATGAACAAAACGTACTTTTTTCTTTCATTGGTCTTGTTCCAGACGCAGATGTCATCCAATAACTTATAATATTTGTTGTCCCATATTCCGTCCCCCTCGCAAGGGTTTCCCGGTCCACCGGAAGAGATATACAAGTTGAAATCCTCTAAATTAGGGACCTCGGCATTTTGCCTGACATCAAACACTTCGATACTGAGGTCATTCCTAAATCTCCCTACAATATCGTGGATACAGCGCATGCCTTGGTTGGCCTTGCCATCGTACATGTCCAAAACAGCAACTTTGATTTTTTCTTGCATGGTGATTTTGTTTTGTGATTATCCTCAATGATACCACTAAGTTTATTTCGGATCTTTTGGTGCGGATAATCGACCATCGTCCACGGCAGGCTCAATTGAAATCAAACCTTTTTTTATTGGTTTGGTGGAAAGTAAGCGGATAAATACATTTTATTTTTAAGTAACAGGAAAGGTAAAGGATTTTGATCGTAGAATGATAGGAGAATTTCCTGCATCCTACGATCAAAATCCTTTTTTTATCAGATTCCTTTGGTGAATTCTCCCACGATATAGTCCACTACTTTGGACAAATTATGGTCATTCTCTTCAAATACTGCAAGCTGTTTGTCCGCTCCGGTGCCATTTTTCAAGATTTCATGGACGTAGCTGATTTCCTCTCTGCTTCCCAATTCGTCCACCACATCGTCAATAAAATCCAACAATTCGATCATCAGCTCTTTGTATGCCACCTCTTTTTTCTGGCCAAAGTCAATCATCAAACCCTCTGTTCCATACCTTGCAGCGCGGAATTTGTTTTCCCGGATTAACGCTATCCGGTAGATGTTGAAGCTGGTATTCATCAAGCTCATTTTATAAAGCTTGGCGACTACAGCTTGGATCAATGCCGTGATGCATATCGTTTCATCCACAGTCAGGCACATATCACATATCCTGAATTCGATGGTGGAGAAAAAAGGGTGCATCCTCAGGTCCCACCAGATTTTTTTCGGATTGTCAATGCAGTTGGTCTTGACCAAGGTCTCGAGGTAATTATCATATGACTGCACCGAATCGAAGTATTCAGGCAAACCTGTTCTCGGAAATTTTGCAAATACGTGTGCCCTGAAAGCTTTGAAACCCGTATTTCTTCCTTCCCAAAAAGGGGAGTTGGTCGAAAGCGCATAAATATGCGGAAGGAAATAACAGGCCTGATTCATGATTTGCAGCGCAAGGTCCCTGTTTTCGATACCCACATGGACGTGCAGACCAAAAATCAAATTAGACCTTGCCGTGTCCTGGAGTTCATTGACGATCATGTGGTAGCGTGGGTCATCTGTGATGGGCTGTTCTTGCCATTTTGAAAATGGATGGGTTCCTGACGCTCCTACAATTAAATTCTGCTCTGCTGCGAGATCGACGATTTTCTTTCTCAAATAGGATACCTCATTGCGCGCATCAGCGATGTTTTGACAGATATTGGTACCTACCTCTACCACAGATTGATGCATTTCTGCTTTGACCTGTTCTTTTAGGAAAATTTTGGCGCCATCTACAATTTTGGACATATGGGACCTCAGGTCCCTGGTGTCGGGGTCGATGATTTGGTATTCCTCCTCAACGCCCAAAGTGAAAACAGGTAACTTTCTCATAGATCAAAATCTTTTGGCAGAATTGACAGCATCTTTCATAAAAGTCCCCCAAGTGAGGTTGATCTGATTTGGCTTGTGGGATTTGGCATAGGTGATTGCCATTTTGGCTGCTTCTTCCACTACCCAATCAAAGTTAGCCTGACCGACAGAATTGATGTCTGCATCCGGAGCAGGATTTCCAAAGTCGATGGCATAAGGGACGCCGTCCTTTACCGCAAATTCGACGGTATTGAAATCATAACCCAAACCATGGCAAAGTTTGAGGGTGTAATCCTTCACTGTCGCCAAGAGCTTTTTGGAAGCAGGAGGACCATCCACGACATAGCGGAGATGATGGGGATTGCGCGGCTCATATTCCATTATTCTTACGGCTTTGCCGCCAAGGCAATACACCCTAAAATATTCCTTAAATACGATCTCCTCCTGAAGCAACATGACCAATTGGCCCGTTTCATTGTGCTTTTGGAAAAATTCCTCTTTGTTTTCCAAGCGGTAGACGTTTTTCCAACCTCCACCTGCGTAGGGTTTCATGTAGGCAGGAAAACCTACGTAATCAAAAATCCCCTGCCAGTCCAAAGGCATTTTCAGGTTTCTGAAGGACTTGCCTGTCGTATCTGTGGGATGCTTGGCAGACGGCAAAATCACCGTATTGGGAAGCGGTACACCCAACTGGTCTGCAAGGGCATTGTTGAAAAACTTGTCATCGGCACTCCACCAAAATGGATTGTTTATGACAGCGGTGCCTGTCAGGGCTGCGTTTTTGAGGTAAGCCCTGTAAAACGGAACATCTTGGGATATCCTGTCAATGATGACAGCATATTCCGACAGTTGGTTTTGGATTACCTTATCGATCAAAACAGGTTCTGCAATAATTCCCTTTTCATTTTTTTCATTGACTCTCTCGACAAAGGCATGGGGAAAAGTGTCTTCCATGCCAAACAGAATTCCTATCTTTTTCATATATGGTTGGTATTTGGTTAATTGAACTTGATTCTTGATAAATAATGAGGGAACATTTCCTTCCAGATTGGCCAATCATGTTGTTTTTCTTTTCTTACATCAAGCCAATGTGGCACTCTTTTTCCTTCCAAGACATCACTCAGTTTGATATTGGCATCAAAGCAGATGTCCCAGTTGGAGGTGCCTAGGACAATGTCCATTTTCCATAAATCACCATCATTGTTGCCGGGCAAAAACTCAAGTGGAGAATTGTAAAAAATATCAGCATGGTTATACCCATGCATAAAGTTCCTGATTTCAAATGCGCCGGACATCGAAAACATATGGCTTACAAAGCCTGGATAACGGAAAGCAAAATTGGCTGCGTGGTATCCACCGAAACTGCAGCCTGCCATAACGACTTTTCCCATCGAGGTATTGAACCTGATTTTTTCTACGATTTCATGGCGGATCATGTGGTCATAGGCAATGTGGTTTTGGATCTTTTGATGGGGATGGATATGTTTATTGTAAAAACTGTCCCTATCATTGCTTTCAGGGCAGAAAATCTGGACCAGGCCTTGTTGGATATACCATTGGGCTGCATCTATCAATCCCATGTCTCTGTTTTCGTGGAATGAACCCATGGAAGTCGGGTACAATACAACAGGATACCCTGCATGACCAAAAGTGAGCATCTGCACATCTCTGTACAAATGGGGAGAGTACCATTTAAAATATTCCTCTTTCATAACAAAATTTTCTTATCTGAATAAAAATAGTCCGCTTTTGGGGATTCACAAAAAAAAATGGTCAAAGATTTTGGTTACTGAACCAAATAAATGCGTCACAGGTCTACATTGAAATTTCGCCTGTCATGGAAATGGGAAGAGCAATTTACAAAATACAAGAGGTTTCAGAAAATAATGGAGAACCTCGTTTTTAAGTTCTTAATTCCTTCTTTTTAATATACTTGGGTAAATGAAATTTTCCCAATGGCATTAATACGGCTAACCACAAAAAACAAATGGTTCTACCACGAATGTTGTGAAAACTTTGTATCCTGAGAGAATAAAAGTTTTAAGATTTCCAAAAACAGGCAACTGAGGGGTCAAATTCAGATCTAAAGAAGCCTGTAAAAAGAATAATTCACAAAGAATCAAAAGAAAACAAAAAGCGGGCTTTTTGTGACTTGAATCCAGCTCTTAAAAATTTCCCCTTTCACAAAATTCAGTGTAGAACCAAACAAATCAGGTCAGGAAAATCTTTTTTTCAAGAATGTTTTTTTTGCGATGCCGATCAATACAATCAGGATGGTAATGACTGAAAATATCCATTTAAGAGCTGTTGAAAAACCGGCCAATGTTCCCCAGATGATACTTTTTTCTGGATAGAGATCAAGAATATTTATGATGCAGATGTTTTCGATGATATCGAATAACATAATGAACAAAGGCAAAAATGCAAGCTTTTCATTTTGCCAGAGCCTGAAAACAGCGAAAGAGAAGAGGGCACTGTAAACAAGAGGATAAAGCATGTCTGAAATCATCAAACCCATCCTGTAGCCATCGCGAATTTCCGGTGAAAATCTTTCTATCCGGGCGTAGGCTTCTTCTGCTGTATAAAAAAACTCTAAATCAAGTGGTTTTTCTCCCGGCATCATGCTAGGCAATAGCCAAAGATTGAATCCCAGAACCAATACAAAAAGTATAAACATGTTTCTGTTTGTGCTGAACTGGGTTAGTAAATCCCTCATTTAATTTCGCTTTCTTTAAACCATCCAGCATACATAGGATAGTTGCGGGCAGTTCTTTGGATGATTTCGAGCATTTCAGGACCTGTATCTTTTACCTTTTTGGCGGGCATACCTGCATAGATCGAATTGGCTTCAACTATTGTCCCGGCCAAAACCACCGCTCCGGCGGCGATTACTGCCCCGGAATGGACCACGGCATTGTCCATGATGATTGCCCCCATCCCTACCAAGACATTGTCATGGATGGTGCAGCCATGCACCACGGCATTGTGGGCTATCGAGACTTTGTTTCCTATGACTGTACCGGATTTCTGATACGTGCAATGAATCACTGCGCCGTCCTGAATATTGGTGTCGTCCCCGATTCTGATATGGTGGACGTCTCCCCGAACCACAGCATTAAACCATACCGTGCAGTTTTTTCCCATGATCACATCCCCAACTACTGTGGCATTCTCTGCCAGCCAGCAATTGTCTCCAAAAATGGGGCTAAAACCCCTCACGCTCTTAATCAATGCCATATTTTCGGTTTAAGGTCTGACGGTGTAAAAATACATAAAGATCAAATTTATTTTTTTTTAACTCACATGAACTTTTTTTATCCAAAATAGTTTTACATGTATATACATTTATGTACGTACACATAATATCAAAATAAAATTCCAGACAAATTATGAAACTATTACAAAAAACAAGTTTAGTCATCGTTGTTGCTCTTATGGTTGTAGCATGTGGCAAACCAAGTGACACAGTAGAAGCAACGGATGCCGCTGAGGTTACTGAAGCAACAGGAAAGACACTCGCCATTGATGTTGCCACAAGCCAGGTCAACTGGAGAGGTTATAAGCCTATAGGCCAGCATTTTGGTTTAATTCCTTTGACTACAGGAGAATTAACCGTCCAAGGTGAAGAACTGACAGGTGCAAAGTTTGTATTTGACATCACTGGATTGGAAATCCAGGACATGGAAGAATCCAATGAAGATTATGGAAAACTTTGGGGTCACCTACAGTCTCCTGATTTCTTTGATGCTGCCAACCATCCTCAGGCAACTTTTGAAATGACATCTGTAGAACCTTATGCTGCAGGTGCAATCGCCGACAAGGATGAATTCACTTCTGAAAATACACCAAAGAAAGATTCTGAAGTGGCTTCAGCTAATCCTACACATTGGATCTCTGGCAACCTTACCATGAGAGGTACTACCAAAAACATAAAATTCCCTGCTTCTGTAGCCATCCTGGAAGGAGCGGTATCTGCCACTGCCGGATTTAATATCGACAGAACGGCTTGGGGTTTGGCTTACGGTGACGAAAGCACGGCAGTTGACAAAGCAAAGGACCAGTTTATCTACAATACTGTTTCTATAGGTTTTGATATCAAAGCGGACTGATCCAACTTAGTTTATAAATCGAAAAGGGGAAGCCGAAAGGTTTCCTCTTTTTTTGTGCCAATGCATTACTTTTGCAGGATGACCGAGAAGTATGAGTTTTTAATTTCAGATTTTCCCGATTGGAAAAGCCATTTGCTTCAATGGTTAGACCTGCGTTATGCTTATTTTTCTTTTTTTCAAAACCATGACATTTCATATCCGCACGGGGGATTTCCCAATTTGATTTTGGCAGGAAACCGAAAAATGGATTTGGAAGAAGCGAACCAGTATTATGGTAAAAATGAATTGGTGGGAATCGTCAGCTACGATTACAAAAACAAGGTTGAGAAGCTTTCAAGCAATAATCCCATGCTGTTGCCCTGCCCAGAGTCGGTCTTTTTTATCCCGGATATCAAGATAGCATTGGGAACCGAAAGCATCACTGTTTTTCATATTGAAGCAAAAAAAACAGCGGCGGAAATTATGGAATCATTTTATATCCATCAGCCCAACTCTAAAGTTATGGTCAACCCTTTGACAAGCAGATCAGACTATTTCTCCGCGATCAAGGATATCCAAAACCATATTGAGGAAGGGGATATGTATGAATTGAATTATTGCATGGGCTTTACTTTTGAGGATCAAAACTGGAACCCAATCTCCGGATTCTGGGATTTGATGGCAAAATCACCCATGCCTTTTTCCTCTTTGTTCAAGGCCGATGACTTATACCTTATCGGCGCTTCTCCGGAGAGATTCCTGAAAAAAGAGGGCAACCAAGTCATCGCCCAACCGATCAAGGGAACGATCAAAAGAGGGGAGGATGAGGTAGAAGATGCGATTTTGAAAAATAGATTGCAATATTCAGAAAAAGAAAGGGCAGAAAACCTCATGATCGTAGACCTGATGCGCAACGACCTTTCCAAAATTTCCGAAATTGGATCAGTGGATGTGGAAGAATTATTCGGTGTTTACCCCTTTGCCAAAGTCCATCAGATGATATCGACTGTCAGGTCAACTATCAAAAATGATATTGGTCTTAAGGAAATTTTCCATGCAACCTTTCCGATGGGAAGTATGACCGGCGCACCCAAAATCAAATGTATGGAGTTGATCGACAAGTATGAGAATTTCAGGCGAGGCTGGTTTTCTGGTACTTTGGGTCATATTCAAGCCAATGGGGATTTTGATTTCAATGTAATCATACGGAGTATTATTTTTGACAAAAAAGAAGGCAAAGGATACTTTGCCGTGGGTTCGGCGATCACCTTCGATGCGGATGCAGCTTACGAATATGAAGAATGTATGCTCAAAGCCTCGGCTATTATGGAAGTATTGGAAGGAAAATAAGTTATGGAAAATGTCAGGAAAATCATACATGTGGACATGGATGCTTTTTATGCTTCCGTGGAGCAGATGGACAATCCTGACCTGAAAGGAAAACCGCTGGCCGTAGGTGGTAACAGCCAAAGGGGAGTAGTGGCGGCGGCTTCCTATGAAGCAAGAAAATACGGTGTCCGCTCCGCCATGTCAGGAAAAATGGCGGCATTGAAATGCCCGAACCTCATTTTTGTTCCACCAAGATTTGAGCGGTATAAAGAGATTTCCAATCAGATTCGGGAGATTTTTTATGCTTATACAGATTTGGTTGAGCCACTTTCATTGGATGAGGCTTTTTTGGATGTGACCGAAAACAAGGTGAACAATCCTTCCGCAACAAGAATCGCCCTAGAAATCCGCAATCGCATCAAGGATGAAGTGGGACTCAATGCCTCGGCAGGGATTTCCTACAATAAGTTCTTGGCAAAGACCGCCTCTGATATCAATAAACCCAATGGGCAGGCAGTAATTTTGCCCAAAGATGCCGAAGCTTTTTTGGAGAAACTTCCTATCGAGCGGTTTTTTGGAATAGGAAAAGTCACCGCTGACAAAATGAAGGAATTGGGTATCCACAACGGTTTTGACCTGAAGCAGTATTCACTGCAATACCTTAGCAAGCGCTTTGGCAAATCAGGGCTGCATTTTTATAACATTGTCCGAGGCATCCATCTCAGCGAAGTGCAACCCAACCGCATCCGGAAGTCCCTGAGTGCCGAAAATACATTTGAAACCGACCTGGCTAAAATGGAAGATTGGATCAAGGAATTGGATGAAATATTCGAAGAACTCAAACGGCGCATCAGCCGCAGCGGTATTAAGGGAAGAACCGTCACGCTGAAGATCAAATACCATGATTTCATTGTTCAGACGCGCAGCAAAACCTTTGAACAATACCCGGAATCCGAAAAAATCTGGGAAACCGTTTTGGATTTACTCCGTCAGGAAGAGTTAAAATCTCCTGTGAGGTTATTTGGAATCGGGCTTTCTAACCTCAATGTGGAGGAAGAACAGGTTCATTTCGGAAAGCAGTTGTGGATCGAGTTTGGGGAATCTCCGTCATCCTGAATCCGAGGTACGAGGATGAAGGATCTCCTAAATGTAGAGACACTTTTTCTCATCAAAACATCTGTGTGCCGCTTATAGGCACGTCATTGGTAGTAAAGCGAAAAATCTCAGGAACTTGATAACGTTTTTTTTAGTATCAATAAAAGTGCTTTGTCAAGAGAATTGCATAGACGATTTTTTCCAAGTCCTCCGCCCCAATATTTTTTACCATTCCACAATTCATGGTGTGAGATATATGAAACTATTACCAATTCTTTTGTAAAGAGATTAGCCGGTAAAGTCCCCAACTTTATCCGATAGACATTTTAAGTCATTCTAAAAATCCTGGAATAGCCATTTGGAGCAATGACATTGAAGTGAGTTTTTGATCGAATTTTTAATTTTAATAAAATGAATAAATTATGAAAAACGAAAAGCAAAATATTTTAATCGCCGGTGCGAACGGTACCACAGGTAGAATTATCGTCCAACTATTGAAAGACTCAGATTCCTATCGGCCTATAGCCTTGGTTAGAAAAGAAGACCAAAAGGAGCGTTTTGAAAAAGACCAGATAACCACTGTTCTGGCCGATTTGGAAGAGGATGTGAGTCATGCCCTGAAGCAGGTAGACAAAGTGATTTTTGCAGCAGGATCTAAAGGTAAAAATATCATCGGAGTAGATCAGGAAGGAGCCAAGCGGCTGACTGATGCTGCCAAGGTTGCGGGAGTGGGAAAGTTTGTAATGCTGAGTTCGATAGGTGCAGACAACCCTTCGAAAAGCAATGAAATGGAAGACTATCTGAAAGCAAAACAAAATGCCGATAACTATCTACGGGATAGTGGTTTGGATTTCAGCATCGTCCGGCCAGGTCATTTAACCGATACTGCAGGAACAGGCAAAATAAAGCTCCAAGAAAAATTGGAAAGTCAAGGGAAGATCTCAAGAGCAGATGTTGCCAAAACCCTCGTTGAAGTTTTGGAAGACGGTGTCATGCAAAACCAGGTTTTCGAAATAATCGGCGGAGAGATACCCGTAGAAAAAGCAGTTAGGCGATCCTAGAACAAGATCTGTGAAGAAATCATCACCTTGAATAACTCGTTCCGTGTTTTCGGAATGGAAGTCAAAGGTGCTTTCTACATTTGGCTGAGAGAAAAGCATAAACGATTTTAAAGATAATACGCCGGCTTATTGATTTTTTACCGAGCCACATTTTCCCGCTATGGGATTTATGCAACTATTACCACCTCTTGTATAACAAGTCAAGCAGGTAATTTACCTAGGTTAGCCAAATGATCTGAAAGTCATTATATAATTTCTGACATAGCCACTAGGAGCTATGAAAATGAAATATGTTTTTGGAAATGCTTTCAAGACAATCAAGGAGCATTTCCTCCCACCTTTTAATTAAAGACAAACCATTATGTCCATACAAACAATTAACCCAAACACAAATAAGAAAGTAAAGTCATTTGAAGAAATGACGGAAAAAACAGTGGAAGCCAAAGTGGCGAAAGCCCAACAGACTTTCACAGAATGGAAAGATACAAGCTATCAGCAACGGGCAGATTTGCTACACAAAGTAGCGACACTCATGCGGGTCAGGAAATCTGAACTTGCCAAAACCATCACCTTGGAAATGGGCAAACTCATCTCCCAAGCGGAGGGCGAAATCGAATTGAGTGCTGATATCATGGATTACTATGCCGACCACGCAGAAACTTTTCTAGCCGATAAAGTTCTTGACCCGGAATATGGAGAGGCCCTAGTTCGAAACAGTCCGATTGGTGTATTGTTGGGTGTGATGCCATGGAATTTTCCTTACTACCAAGTAGTGCGCTTCGCTGCACCCAATATCATGGTGGGCAATACGATATTGCTCAAGCATGCCTCCATCGTTCCACAATGTGCAGCTGCAATCGAAGAACTTTTCCAAGAAGCAGACGCGCCTGAAGGATTGTATACCAATCTATTCATCTCCGGAAAACATGCATCAGCATTGGTTTCTGATAAAAGAATAAAAGGTGTTTCCTTGACAGGAAGTGAAGAAGCAGGTGCGAGTATTGCCATGGAAGCCGGAAAACATTTGAAAAAAGTTGTGTTGGAGTTAGGCGGCAACGATGTGTTCATCATCCTGGAAGATGCAGAAATGGAAAAAACGGTAGAGTGGGCAGTCGTTGGCAGGATGAATAACAACGGTCAATGTTGTGTCGCCTCCAAGCGGTTTATCGCTGTGGAAGCAATAGCCGATGAATTCATCAAAAAATTCAGGGACGCTTTATCAAAAATGAAAGTGGGTGATCCGATGGATCCCGCTACTGAGTTAGGTCCTATGAGTAGTGAAGAAGCCGCAGTCCAATTGGCCGATCAGGTAAAAAGATCTGTTGATGAAGGCGCAAAAGTTTTATTGGGAGGCAAACGTCCCGATCGTCAGGGTGCCTTTATGGAACCCACCATACTGACCGATTTGAAACCTGGCATTACTGCTTATCATGAAGAATTATTTGGTCCGGTTGCTTCCTTCTATGTGGTGAAAGATGAACAAGCTGCCATCGATTTGGCCAATGATTCTGATTTTGGTTTAGGCGCGTCCATTTTTACCCAAGACATTGAGCGCGGCAAAAAAGTGGCCGATCAGATTGATACCGGAATGGTCTTTATCAACCATCCTACATGGACACAAGCAGATCTTCCTTTTGGCGGCACAAAACGCTCGGGCTTCGGCCGTGAACTGTCAGAGTTGGGGATCCATGAGTTTGTCAATAAAAAACTGATCCGTGTGAGTGCGCTCGACGATCCTTTTTAATTGACCAATCAATAAAAACAAAATCATGAAAACACTACAAAAATATATTGGGCTTATCGTCCTCGTCGCACTATTTACATCATGTCAGTCTCCCAAACAGGTCCTTTCAAGGTCAGATTCAAGAATGGAGACTATGGCCAACATTGCCAGTGACCATGATATGTCAAAAGAAATGATGGAAGCCATTATGCAGGGAGACCATGGTAAAATGTTGATGCATGAACGAATGAAAACCATGATGGAGAACAAGACCATGATGACGAAGATGATGAAAGATAATCCTGAGATGGCAAATAGTATGATGTCAGGCATGATGGAAGCCGCTAAAGCCGACTCGACTATGATGTCTAAAATGTGTAAGTCCATGATGGGTAGCCCTGAAATGATGGAAATGATGCAGAAGATGAAAGAAAAGGATAAGGGTATGAAAATGAAGGAAGGATTAAAATAAAGACTGTTTCTTTCTGATTGAAAATAAAACGGAGAATTATGAAACACAGCGTCAAAAGTCTAATCGGTTTCACCATGGGTGCTACTGATGGAGAGATTGGGGAAGTGAAAGACTTTTATTTTGATGATGAAACCTGGACCGTCCGGTATCTGATTGTGGATACAGGCAACTGGCTATCTGGGCGGGTCGTGCTCATTTCAACTTCGGCCTTACAGGCACCCGATTGGAAAAATAAAGTATTCCCGGTTGACCTTTCAAAAGAACAGATAAAGAACAGTCCGGAAATAAACACCGAATTACCGGTCTCACGTCAGGAGGAAATTAAATTGAATCAATATTATCCCTGGGCTTCCTATTGGCAAATAGGAGGATGGGGCTCAGCACCCCTGCTGTCGGTACCTATATCCGCAAGGGAGTCAGAGACAAAGAAGCAGCCTAAAGTAATGGATAAGGATAAGCACCTGAGAAGTACCGATAAGGTTACAGGTTATAACATCAAGACAGTAGACGGTGAAGTTGGCGATGTTGAAGATTTTTTAATAAATATCAGCACTTGGAAAATTGAATTCATGTTGATCGATACCGGCGATTGGTTCCCCGGAAAAAAAGTCCTCATCTCGCCAGACAGGATCAAAGAAATAGATTGGGATAACGGTGCTGTGATTATCGATACTACGATAGCGCAAGTGAAGAGCAGCCCAGAGTACGATCCCAAGCAGGAATTTACCAAGGTCTATACGTTGTCTTCATGACCATTGATAAACAATCTATATAGAACCACTAAATGATACGTATGAGCATTCCCTGGATGATTATTATGGAAATAAAATTATCATTAATCAAAAGCATGAAAAAATAAAACCACAAAGAATCCTAATGCTAACTATAAAACTTACATCATGACAGAAATAAAAATAGAAAAGAAAAAGCCTGTATGGCCCTGGATTTTATTAGCGCTTGGTTTGCTCGTTGCTGCTTGGTTCTTCTTTAATCGCAACGATAACGCTGAGCCTGTAGCAATAGCAGATGAAACAGCAGATGAAACAGCACTTATAGATGTTCGTGAAAATAATAACATAGTTACTGCCTATATTAAGTTCGTTGATGCTGACACAAATACAATGAGCCTCGACCATTCATTTACCAGTGAGGCATTTAATATGCTAACTGATGCTGTAGATGCCATGGCTACAGAAGCAGGCTACGATGTAAAAGCCGACATAGGCAAAGCAAAACAACTTGCGGATGAAATCACACGAGACCCGATGGTAACTACGCATGCGGATAAAATAAGGAGCGCTGCTGATGTCTTAAGCACTGCCTTACAAAATTTGCAGCAGTCAAAATATCCCAGCTTGAGCGCTGAAGCTGCTGAAGTAAAAACTGCCGCTTCTGCAATTGACCCTGAAACATTGACACTCGATCAGCGGGATGCTGTAAAATCATTTTTCAGGAAGGCCGCAGACCTACTAAGTAAAATGAATGATAACTCTCCTAAAATTTGAATTATGAAAGACAAAACT
>JBBRFK010000018.1:0-26032 GCA_038224435.1 Cytophagales bacterium
AATGATTTCACTAATTTCTCAAGTTTCTTCCTCTGTCACTTTTTGTCTTGAAACAAAAAGTAACCAAAAAGTTTAAGGCAGCCTACCGCACAATCTGGCTATTAAAACTCCCGTTTTAATCCCTTATCCACACACAAGGCCTCTGCCGCGGCGGACCTGCGGATCCTCCCCGCTAGTGTTTCATTAGTAAATTTTTCTCACATAAGAAGATTCCCGACTTGCAACCCATCTTGGTTTTCAGTCTTGGAGGGACTGGGTGTAAGCCGATAGCTATCGGCATGCAATCACACCCTTTTTATCCTAACCAATTTGGAATTTGACCGTTCATTAGAACACCGAAACGAAAGTTAGTTGCTGATCATTTGAATTACAAATTCTACTCAATAAAAAGGCTTAGTTACAAACTACGCCTAGAGGTGGTACCTATTAAATTTACGATACAATAAAAAAAGGGCCAACAAAGGCCCCTTATTATAAAATATTCAAACTTTGCTCTTTGATCTTTTCAAGTTCATCCTTCATGATTACCACGTTTCTTTGGATCATGGCATCATTGGCTTTCGAACCGATGGTGTTGATTTCCCTTCCGATTTCTTGACCGATGAACCCCAATTTTTTCCCCTGACTGTCCTCTCCCCTAAGGTTTTTTTCGAAATAATCCAGGTGTGATTTCAATCTGACTATTTCTTCTGTAATGTCAATTTTTTCAAAGTAATAGATGAGTTCTTGCTCTAGCCTGTTAAGATCAAAGCTATTCTCTTCCATCCAATCCCTAAAATTCCCCTTAATTCTTTCCCTAATTCTGGTTTTCCTTTCAAGCTCTTGGGTTTTGACCATTTCCAAGCCCTCCCTGATCACAGAAAGGTTTTCCAAAAACTTGCCCTCTAAGGTATTGCCTTCATCTTTTCTAAATTCATCACAATGTCTGAGTGCTGTCTCTATGGTCTTTCTTACTATTTCCCATTCGTCTGTATCAGAATTCCTTTCCACATTGGAGCTCAGAACCTGAGGAGATTGCAATGCTAGCTTGAATAAATCCGTAGAATCTGCATTCACTTTTTTCGCAAGGCTTTGATAAGTTTTAAAATAGGATAAAAACAGACCTTCATTGATCTCAACCGGCATTTCTTCAAGCGACTTATAAGAAAAATCAAGGTTGAGATTCACCTTTCCTCTTTCGAGAACCGAACTTACCAGGTTTCTGATTTCAAGGTCTTTGTCAGAAAACTGCTTTGGTGACCTTGTCGATAGATCTAAAAATTTGGAATTCAGTGTTTTTACCTCGACGCTGACAACATAATTGTCATTTTCAAAACCGGCCAAACCATAGCCTGTCATTGACTTTATCATAATATTTGGTTGTAATTAGAAATTATAGCCCAAGGTAACGTAAAATTTCAACTCATCGGTTTGATAATTTCGGATTGGCCTTGCTACATCAAATTTGAAATAATAATTGAGCAACACTGTTCTCAGCCCCGCACCGTAGCTTTGAAGCCATGGGTTGTTGAAGTTGTTCAGCGTAATTACAAAAGGCGATCCCGGAGTGGTGATGACCTCAGTATTCTGGTCATTGATCCTCTCCCAAGGTGCAGCATCATTCCAAGCAGATCCGACATCATAGAAGGCTACCATCTGGAAGTTCTTGACAAAGTTAGAGGTGATATTTCCCCTAGACAAATAAGAAAACAAAGGAATTCTAACCTCTGTGGTGAAGGTGATGACATTTCGGCCTCTGATTTCATCAAACACATATCCCCTGAGGTCAACAAAATCCGCAAACAAGATATTTGAATTTTCAACTCCTGTAGGATTCCTTACAGGTGAGTCTGAGGGTCTGTTGCTTGGGGGTTGGTAAAATTCATTGAACACCCAATTGTCCATTCCTCCTACCAAATAATTCTGCGGGTTTTTACCAAAAAACGAGCCTCCAAAAAGCCTTGTGGCTAAAATCAGATTTTTGTGGATCACCTGGTAATTTCTGAAATCCAGATAGAAATTAGAGAAGGACCTTGATGCATTGTTTAGGCCTTGATAATGGACGACACCTATTTTTGCCTTTGCACCTTTTTGGGTATATAATCCCAATTGCTGTGTTTTATCAAAAACAAATTCAAACCTTCCTCCTGCATAAGTGACATCAAATCTGTTTTGATCAGGAACCTGTCCACGGATGATAGAGTCCTCATTGAGGTTGAAATATTGGGTCTTGGCTAGAAAAGGTGCAACCATGACCTTTGAATGAACATTAAAAGGATAGGAGAATCCAAACTCTATTTTATTTAAGACATATTTTTGAAAAACAATTCTGCCCAGCTCTTCAATCTGAATTGCCCGTCTGTCATAGCGCAACGCAAAATCGACACGCTGTTTCAGGTATTCATATTCGAAGAAAATATCGCTACCTGATCTGAAATCCAAAGGAAACATCAATCCCCCTTTGAAATTATGGTTGTCAAGAATGTCCGTCATCCTACCGGATAGCGACACTCCAAAACCCCTTAATGGATCTACTACCCAATCGTTACTTAAACTGGACGTTATAAATTGAGGGGACATCCTACCGGGTCCGGTGATTCTTTTTTGAAGACTTTGCCTCCTGAAATTTTCAAGCATATTTCCCCTGTTCCCGCCTTGACTTGCTTGGGTAATTTGGCTTACCGGTTTTGGAACAGTATCAAAAGCATAATTTTCTGTATCAATACCTCCTTTTTTCTCAAATCTTAGCCTGTCGGTATTGATACTTCCTGTCAGACTCTTAGGTGCAGGGATACTGTCTTTGGCCGCTTCCTGCTGTTTTTGATCTTTGGCGGGAGGTGTAGTCAACATCAGGTCCTCCAATCGGATATTCAAAACTGTATCTCTTTTTACGATCGGTTGCTCAGCCCGACGGGTAAGTTCTCCAGGCTGCTTTTTGCTATCTCCCTCCATTTCCGATTTTCTTGAGGATATCCTTTCTGAAAGCGATTTGGCTTGGGAGAGCTGGATCCTAGGAGTACTTGGGGTAAATTGGTCTACATTGGAATAGCTTTCCAGGACAAGCCTGCTTTGATTTCCATCCCGGTAAGAGTAGGCTATTTTGTTTATTTTTGAGGAATAATCAAATGCTTCCAAGCTTTTGTTGAATGCGGTCATCTGACTTGCAATGGTATTGGAAACAGTAAGCCGCATCAAATTCATGATCCCACTCTGATCACTCAGGAAGAGGACATTATTGCTATTTAAGATCCTTGGGCGGATATTCTTGTTGTTGAGATTGGTGAGTTTGGTTACTTTTAGTGAATCCCAAACATCAATCTGAAAAAGGTTAAAGTAATCAGGAAGGACTTTTACATTAGGGGTTTTGGTCAGGACGGAATCCGGCAAAACGGTGAAATTGGAGCTGTAAATGATCGTTGAATCATTTAAAAAGAAGGGTGAAATATTATCAAAAACATCATTTGTAATCCTTTTTCCAACGCCTCTGACATTAAGTGAATAGACATCCGTTTTGCCGTTGGCAATGGAGGAAAGGACCATGTTCTTACCCGTGGAATTGAAATCCAGGCTGAGAACCTGTGTGATATTTCTAAGAAAAATCTTATCCTGACTCGATCCGTCAATCGCCCTGGATCTCAATGTGGTCGTGCCCCTTTTGAATGTTGCAATTGCCAGGTTGAGTGTGTCCTTCCAAGCGATAATAGGAACAGTAAGGTTGGCAGGCTGATCCACAGAGACGGCTCCACCTGAAAATATAGTCATTTCCCTATTATCAGAAAGGTTCCTGACCTGTACTTTATGCTTTCCGCCACTGTTGATGACATAGGCTAAGTGCTTGGCATCTGGACTGAATTTGATGTCATTGATAATCCCCAGGTATGAATCTGATGTTTCAGCGATTTCATTGGAGGCGTTGATATCTTTGAAGGTATTGAACACCTGCTGGTTTGTGTTTACATAAAACTGCTTCCACTGATCCTGAAAAACCTTATAATTCAATCCTATTGTATTCGCAATACTGTTTTCTTCATTCCTATTAATTCTCGACAGATTGAGAATACTGGAAATGTAGCGCCTGCCATATTTTTCAACAATAAAATTCCAGATGGATTGCCCCACAAGCCCGGCTTCACGACTTTTTAATTTGTGTAACTTGATGTTTTTTTCTCCATTGAAATAATGCCTCACAAAATCATCCATTTCCATACCCCATCCATGGGCAAGGTACATTGCTACCCCATCAATATACCAATCAGGAAAGCTGTTGATCAAATTGGATTGAAAAGCATCGGCAATGGTGGATCCATAAAGCATTTCCTCGATGATCACTTTGGAAGTCGTATAAATCAATTCCCGTTTGAATGCCTCCCAAGTTCCGGGAAAAGCAACTTCTCCGATTAATTTGCTGAAAAAAGTCTGACCGTCGATTGTAAATTCATCTTTGTTCAGGTCAACATTACTCTGGAGGATTTCTTCGGGAGAATTATAGATAAAAATTTTAGGTTTTGTATAAGCCACATAACCTATCAATTGGGTCAATCTTTCAAATTCACTTTCAAGGTAGTCAATAGCCATTTTGGCATTGTTCATCCCACCATCATAGTAATAAACCTCGAAATTATTGGAACTGTAGAAATACCACTCAATATTTTTGTGTTGGATCCGGTTCTTACCGAATTTCTCCCCATTAAACTGCGCTAAAGACAGCAATGGGAGTTGCAAAAAGAAGATTGATAAGACTAAGAATACGATCTTATTTTTCATCTAACCTGATTCACTTGGGTTTTAAATATACTTAAAAATCCGAACTATGTTTTTTTAATCCTTGCAATGTTTATTTCTTTTTCGAGTTGCTGACCATTTAAAAGCATTTCAACCATCATTTTGCTATAATAAGGAATCAAAGATACTCCTTTCGCCCCGAAACCATTGAAAATATAAACGCCCGGATGGTCAGGATGTTCACCTAATAATGGTTTCCGGTCTTTTGTTGCCGGACGGATTCCAAAACGGTGAGTCTGTATAGACAAAACCGGGGTCGGGACAAGCTTTTCCAGTTTTTCCAACAATTCATTTTTGGCATTTTCGGTAGGACCCTGATCCAAGTCATGCGAGGTATAAGTCGAACCCACCCTTTGGTTTCCATTGGGAAGTGATATTCTGAACACTCCCCTATTGATGATTTCATCAGGATTAAAACGCTGAACCAAATCAAGTATTTCACCTTTTACCGGCGCAAATGGCAAATTTGAAAAAAACCTGCTTTTCATCGCCCCAAGGCCATTGCAATAAACAATCCCTTTGGCTGAAATGCCTTTATATGAAAATCCGGATTCTTTGATCTCAAGAAATTCCTCTTCAAATTCCTCCTCTAGCAACAAATCCTTTTTCTTCAAATATCCGGAATAGGCGGTCAACAGCGTATTGATATCAAGATAGCCAGAGTTTTTCAAAAGAATTCCACCAAATGGGTTGACAACTTCGGGATAAACTTCCTTTGAAAATATCCTGTCAAAATAAGGTTCAAACCCAGGATCCCCGGTTTTCCCCATCCATTCATTTTGTTCTTCAATGTTTAAAAATGGACGGTAAATCTTTTTTTTGTAGAGAAAATTGGAATCGAGAACCTTCTCAAGATGGCTGTAAAGCGGTTCTATTTCAGGAAAAAGCAGATCTGCATTCCAGGTTTTTACCATTTTTTTTCCTGTAATGGGATTATATAGGCCTGCAGCGATGCGACTGCTTTGATTGGCCGAAGGAAGGTCTATGACCATCACTTTTTTGCCTAGTTCCAATAATCTAAATGACAATACCGTACCGGCCAATCCCTGACCAAGCAGTAAAAAATCAACTTCCATGTTCAAAATTAGTTTCTTTATTCGTTATTTTGAACTGATTTTAAAAAGATTTCCGATGCTACAGGTCAAAACATTCACATTCAATCCTTTTTACGAAAACACCTACATTCTTTTCGATGAAACCAAGGAGGCGACAATTTTTGATCCGGGCTGTTTCGAGAAAAAAGAGAAGGAAACCTTGGACAGCTTCATCCAAGCAGAAGGTTTGAAAGTAACCCAACTGATCAATACGCATTGCCACATTGACCATGTGTTGGGAAATGCTTTCGTAAAAAACACCTACAAAGTCCCCCTTTGGATCCACCGCAATGAAATACCTGTGCTCAAATCCGTAAAAGTCTATGCCCCAAATTATGGCTTTCCAGGATATGAGGAAGCTGAAGCGGATGCTTTTATAGATGAAAAACAAAAATTAACCATCGGAAACCACACTCTCGAAATACTATTTGTTCCCGGACATTCCCCCGGACATTTGGTCTTTTTCCATAAAGGCTCCGGGATTTGCATCGCAGGGGATACCCTTTTTCAGGGAAGTATCGGCCGGACGGACCTTCCCGGAGGCGACCACCAAACACTGTTGAATTCGATCAAACGGGAATTGTTCAACCTGCCGGAAGAAACCACCGTATATCCCGGTCACGGCCCTGAAACAACCATCGGTGAAGAAAAAGAAAACAATCCTTTCGTCGGCAGGCGGGCCAGATAATAGATGATAAAGCAACATATTCCCAACGCACTTACTTCCCTTAACCTCGCCTCCGGCATGGCAGGGATACTTTTTGTTCTTGATGGCGATCTTGAATATGGTGCTTATTTCATTTTCCTGGCAGCGGTTTTTGATTTTTTGGACGGGTTTGTGGCGAGGATGCTGAAGGTAAGCGGTGAAATCGGAAAGCAACTGGATTCCTTGGCAGATATGGTCACTTTTGGTGTACTCCCTGCTTTCATCTTATTTTCATTGATCACCTACAATACAGAGAATCAATATTTACCCTACACATCATTCTTGATTGGTATTTTTTCTGCCTTGCGTCTGGCAAAATTCAATATCGATGTGCGCCAATCTGATAGATTCATTGGAGTTCCCACTCCGGCAAATGCCCTTTTGATCAGCACACTTCCATTTCTGGCAGAAAAATCCCCGTTCTTCGAAAGCCTTCTATCCAACCCTTACATTCTAGTCGGCATTGGGATTGTGATGTCATTTTTGTTGGTGGCAGAGCTGCCACTTATAGCGTTGAAATTTAAAGATTTCTCTTTTGGCAAGAATATATTCAGGTATCTGGTTGTGGCTTTTTCTCTTATCTCTCTCATTATCTATGGGATAGCCGGTATTCCATTTGCAATTATTATGTATATTGCGCTCTCGTTTATTGAGGCATTAATTACCCGGAATGCTTAGCAGTCAATTTAAACTTATTTACAAAGTAGGAATGGTAGTTTTACTATTCCTTTTTTGCTTTGAATCCATCGCCCAGACCAATCCAGTTTACTACAAATTCCCTGTCTTGGAATCGGCCGTTTTAAAAGTAACCAATGACCAACTTAAGCGTCTTGGGTTTGAAAATATCGAGGAGGTAGCCGTGTTTGGTTTTCCGGGGATGTTACCCCAAAAACTCGACAGCGTTCAACTGACGCTACAGGAAATCCCTTCCAAAATCTTTGGAAATGATGTTTTTTTCTTTGTCAATGGCCCAAACCAACTTGTTGTCACCGAAGAGGATTTAGAATTACAAAATCATATATATTCCGATACGCTTTTTTATCTGATCGGAAAAAAAATGAAAGGCAATGAAATTCTCGCCGATGAAAATCAATCCGAAATCCCGGTTGGCGATGGGAAATTATTCCAAATACAGACCAAAAAGTGGGAGGACACCAACATCCTCGACTCCGGTAGAGATTGGTATTCAAAACCACTTTTTGTCGGACAATCATTTCCATTTTCTTTTGATATCCCAAATGGAGCAACAGGTCCATCGGTTTTGCAGATCGGGTTGATGGCCCAATCGGTAAGTGAAAGTACTTTCAGGATCAACGCCAACGGCCAAAACCTTAGACAGAGTGTCATTTCACCGATACCAAATACCACCTACGGAATAAAAGGCCGGGAAAAAACAGAAAAAATTTCCTTTTCCCAAACTTCAGTTTCTACGGTAGCGTTTCGCGTGATTTACCAGTCAACCAACCTCAACGGCACAGGATATCTGGATGATGCGATATTGTCGACACCCTATTCTTCCAGCAATCTTGGGACAGGAATATTCTATAACCTTGAAGGAGAAAATATCTTTTCATTTTCTCCTTCAAAAACAGTTTGGAAAATCAATAATGCCTTCAATATTTCTGAGGTAGATGGAGCTGCTTTTCTTGGCAAAGGGGAAAAGCTTGCCCTTTTTGAACCAAGTCAGGTAATGCCGGTAACTGAATTCAAGTTGGCGAATACAGAATTGAGAAATGACGGCAGCGATCCGCAATTGTTGATTGTCACCCACAAATCATTGCTTTCTCAGGCTCAACGGCTTTCATCCCATAAAAACCAATTAGGAATCGAAAGTACAGTAGTTGTTTTGGAGGATATTTTTGACAGCTTCGGATATGGCAACAGAGATGTCACAGCCATCAGAAATCTGGTCGCATATTATTTTCATCATTCCGGCAAATTGAAGAATGTCCTGTTTTTTGGCAAAGGAACCTACGACTTCAAAGCCAAACAGGGAGGAAGGCCAAACCTAGTCCCGACCTATAGCTCCAGAAACAGCCTAAATCCATTGACTACATACAGCTCGGATGATTACTTCGGGTTTGTAGATTGGGGACAAGGCCAATGGGAAGAATCCAACGGAGGAGATGAACAGCTGCAAATCGGCGTGGGCAGGATTCCTGCCATCTCGGTACCGGAAGCAAGGGAAATGGTAGACAAGATTATTGCGTACGAAACCGGAAAGGACAACCGTGGCGAATGGAAAAGAAATCTTGCATTCTTCGCTGATGACGCTGACAACAACATTCACCTGAGGGATGCTGAGGTTCATTCCAAATACCTATCAGAAAACCATTCTGAATACCTGATCAAAAAACTTTACCTTGACAGGTACGAACAAGTCAGGTCAGGGACTGCCCAAAGCTCTCCCGCAGCAAAAGAAGCATTGAAGTCCACCATCGAAGAGGGTGTTTTGATCCTTAATTATATCGGCCACGGCAATGAAACACTACTTACTTCAGAACGTGTTTTTTCCGTATCTGATCTATACGATTGGCCTGAGAATCCTTTGCTGCCTTTGATTGTGACAGCTACCTGCGAATTTGGACGGCATGACAGTCCTTTTATCAGATCTGGTGCGGAAGAGTTTCTTTTTGCAGAAAAAAAAGGAGCAATCGGTCTGCTGACCACCGGAAGACCTGTTTTCAGCAGTGTCAATTTTGCCCTGAACACAGCTTTCGTAGCGGCAGCGTTTGGAAAAGACAACGGTAAAACCCGTGACCTCGGGGAAGTCTTCAGGCTGACAAAAAACAACAGCCTCAACGGGCCTTTAAACAGGAATTTCTCACTTCTGGGTGATCCTTCCCTGAAGTTGGCTATACCCGAACTGACTACCCAAACCGACCCGATTTGGGATGTTATTTTGGAAACAGAGACTGATACTTTGAAGGCCATGCAGCAAGTTCAGGTAAGTGGAAAAATCATCGATCCACTTACGGGAGCGATGTTGCCTACAAGTAACGGTATTTTTGATATTCAAATCACCGACAAAGCCAAAACCCTCAAATCTCTCGGCGACGAAAGTTCGCCGGCTGATTTTTTGGAGGAAGTCAATGTGCTTTTCAGAGGTAAAGGAGAAGTCAAAGACGGTTCATTTACAGCAAATGTAATTGTCCCAAAAAATATTGACAACAGAGAAGGTTTGGGTACCATCAGGTTGTTTGCAAGCCTAAATCAAGGTGGAGATGAAGCAATGGGTGCCATCCAGATCCCAATCGGAGGAACAGCGAAATACACTTCTACCGACAATCAGGGGCCTGGTATCAGCTTGCGCTATGGTCAGAACCAATCCGATGGAAGCCAATCATTTCCTTTTTCAAACCTTCCGATTTTAATCTTGTTAGCCGATGAAAGCGGAATCAATATTTCATCCCAAATAATGGGTCAGGACATTGAATTAACCATCAACAACGAAAATCCCATCATTCTCAATCAGCGTTTTAAGGCGATAGATAATGGTTTTGATAAAGGTGAAATAAATACTTTGCTCTCGAACCTGAAAGAAGGGAAAAATATAATAACTGTAGCTGCATGGGATAATGTGGGAAATCGGTCTGAAATCACCGAAGAAATTGAAGTAAAAGGGTCTTTGGAATTAAAGATCCTTGACTATGAAACTTTCCCAAATCCGGCAACCGAAAGCAGCAAATTTAGATTGACCCACAATAGGCCTGAGGAGACCATAAACCTTGAATTAAAAATTTATTCTATTTACGGCAGTGAAATATTTTCAATGACCCGCCGTTATGTAAATGCTGATTTTTTACTGGATGGAATCGAATGGAATTTTTTCCGTTCAACAACCAAATATCCCGTAAAAGGAACTTATATTTACACCCTAATGCTCAGTTCGGAAAAAGACAATTCTTCTGAAACCAAGAGCGGAAAAATTATCATCCAATGAAAAGAATATTAAAACCCTTTGTCATCCTCTCGATTTTTTCAGGGATATTCCTATATACATTACAGGTATCCGGGCAGAATTCAACAGTTGTTTCTGGACAAGACCCAAACAGGAGAGTCATCACCACTGCAGTTCCTTTTTTGAATTTTGCTCCGGACAGCAGGCACTCCGCTATGGGCGATGCAGGTGTTGCCACAAGACCTGATGCATTTTCCGCACATTGGAACGCCGGAAAATTAGCCTTCATCGACACTGAAATGGGAGTTTCACTTTCCTATTCTCCTTGGCTTGGCAGATTGGTCAATGACATGTCCTTGAGTTACCTCACATTTTACAAAAAAATCGATGACAAATCCGCTTGGGGATTTGACCTGAGGTACTTCAATATGGGTGACATCCAACTGACAGATGGGAGAGGAAATGAATTGGGAGAATTTACACCTAGGGATATCGCTGTAGGAGGAACCTATTCCAGAAAATTATCTGATAAATTAGGGCTTGGTATTTCTGCCAGATTCATCCATTCTAATCTTTCGGGAAATATTTCTTCCGCAGGCGGTTCCGAAAGCAGACCGGGCGTCACTATCGGAACTGACGTGGGACTTTATTACAATACCGAGGTACTTTCAGGAAACAAAACAGGAGAGTTTTCTTGGGGAGTTTCCATCAACAACATTGGCCCAAAAATCACTTACAACAGTGCCGATGACCTGGATTTTATTCCAACCAATTTCAGAATAGGTACAGCTTACCTGATTAACCTCAACGAAACCAGTTCTTTGACATTTACTTTAGACTTGAACAAACTGATGGTACCAAGTCCTCCGATTTTATTGAGAGATGAAAACGGTGTCTTGGTAACCGATGACAATGGAGATTTTGTTATAGCACCAGGTGGTGGCAGAGATCCAAACAGACCTTTGATCAACGGAATGTTCACCTCTTTCTATGATGCGCCGGATGGATTCAGTGAAGAATTGCAAGAAGTCATGATTTCTTTTGGTGCTGAATATATCTATAACCAGGTATTTGCTCTGAGAACGGGTTATTTCTACGAAAATCCAAACAAAGGAGGAAGAAGGTATTTTACCATGGGATTTGGAATTGATTACAATAAACTTGGATTCGATTTCTCTTATTTGGTCCCACAGGTTCAAAACCATCCACTGGCAGAAACTTTGAGATTGTCATTAACTTACACAATTGCCGGAAAATAATAATGCTTGATAGATCCAAAGCTCCGGATTTTAAAATTCCGAAATCAATAGAATTTCCCACACCAATACAGAGGACTCTTCCAAACGGAGTCCATTTGTATTTTATACCCACCCCTCAAATCGATGCTGTCAAGCTTGACATCAGTTCGACAATCAACGAGGCCTCCAAGAGCAAATTATTAGTCCCCTATTTTGCATTGGAAATGGTGACAGAAGGAACGCTATCCAAAAATGCAGCTGAATTAGATGATTTTTTCGATACCTATGCCTCCGAAGTTGATACAGAGTCAGGATTTGAAAACCATGGACTTTCCATTCTGACGACCAAAAAACACTTTGATACCGTTTTGCCGGTATTTAGGGAATTACTGACGGAGGCTGTTTTTCCTGAGAAAGAACTCTCCAAACGTAAAAAACAAAAGGCGCTGAGTATTCATATCAACAGGGACAAAAACAGCCACCGGGCATCTCAATTATTCAGAAAAGCACTTTTTGGCGAAAACCATCCTTTCGGACAGATTACTGAGGAAAAAGATGTGGATTTGGTTCAGGGAGAAGATTTGATGGGATTTTATAAAAAAGACCTTTGGACCAATTCCGAGATTTTCCTCACCGGAAATCTTGCTGATTCGCAGTTAGAAGATATCATATGGGAAATTGGAAACATCCCAATTACTTTTTTTTCAAATCCACCCACCGGATTTCAAAACCAAAAGCACCAAAGGTTAACGGAAGAAAAAGAAAAATCTGTCCAAAGCAGTATAAGGATAGGCTGTCACTTGATACCAAAAAACCACCCTGACTACTTCAAATTGAGCCTGATGAATACCATTTTGGGCGGGTACTTCGGAAGCAGGCTTATAAAAAACATCCGGGAAGACAAAGGGCATACCTATGGAATTTACAGCAGTATCGGCAGCCTGAAGCAGGCAGATTACTGGGTGGTAATGGCGGACGTGATCAAAGAACATGATGAAGCAGTCATCGAAGAAGTGTATAAGGAAATCGATAAACTAAAAAACGAGCCAATAACAGCCGCTGAGCTTGAAGTAGTCCGAAACTACATGATAGGAAAGCTTTTGTCGCAATTCAGTTCAGGATTTGAACTCATCGGGAGGTTCAAATCCATTCATCAGGCCGGATTGGATTTCGGGTTTTTTCAACAAAACCTAGATTACATCCTCCAGGCAAAACCGGAAGATATCATGGAGGTGGCCAACAAATACCTCCACAGGGAAAAAATGGTTGAGGTTATCGTGGGTTGATTTTTTTGAGTAGAAGGTACAATCCGGAGATATCCATTTTCATACTTGCCCAGGAATTGTAAAGTGAAACTTTCAATCCTTTGGCCCCAAGTTCCCGTGCCAATGAAATAAATCCGCGGGCTGTTTCAAAATTCGCCGACCAGAGTGCATGCTTTGTTTCAAAGAGAATCCGCTTTACCAAGGCTTTGTTTTCCTTAGGTCTTCTATTCATCTGTTTGATCTTTTGGCAGACTTTCAGAGTTGAAGGCAGCATCTGGGATTTTTTTGGCAAATATTGGCCAGAAGAGAATGACTTGGAATGGATCCTTTTTTTGATGCCGATATGGTTTGAATAAACGAATTGGTTGCTTCTTGCCAGTCTTACCATGATGTCAAAATCCTCATAAGAAAGGTTTTCATCATATCCTCCAAGCTTCGTAAAGATGGATGAATCAAAAATCAGAGACACCGACGAAACTACATTTCCCGCCACAATGCTGCTATAAATATCTCCGATTTTTACTTTTTGGTTGAGGTGGCCATCTGAGGTTCTTTTATAAAAGGTTTTTTTGCTCCCATTTGGATAAACCAACAGGACGTCCGAGAAGCAACATGCTGCACCTATTGATTGCTGAAGCTTCACCACTGAGGATGAAATATGACCAGGCAAAATGACATCATCCCCCGACAGGTCAATGAGGTAGCTGCCTTTGCTTTTCAAAAAAACCTCGTTGAAAGATTGGCAATAAGGCATTTTTTCTTCTCGAAAAACAGTTGAAAATCGGAAAGGGGGCTTGCTTTCTTCCAGCCAATCGATGACCACTTGTTTGGTATTGTCCTTACTTCCATTGTCAATGATAAAAACTTCCAGATTGGGATATCCCTCATCTTTAACACTTTCCAAAGTTTCTGCAATGAATTTACTTTGATTGAAAGCTGTCAGGATAACAGTGACTAAAGGTGTGGATTCCATGGCTAATCAGTATTTGGAATAATTCCGATACATTATTTACTCAGAATCTTGAAATGAATGATTTAAAAAGCTGATTATTTCTAACCGATACTTTTGCTAATTGGAAAAGGTTTTGGAATTGATGGCAAACTTTTTCTGAAATGCCTCAAATTCATTCCTTTCCCTGATATAATCCTCCTCTGAAAACTGACTGTCAGAAATCCCCAACAAAACAGTTCCTTTTCCAAATGTAAATTCAGTCCAAATCATCGAAGGAATAAACAGGGCCTTGGAAGGAGAATCCAATTCAAACGAAAATTTCGTCCCGGAGAGATCTTCAAGTGAGGCAGTGACGTGCCCCGACAAACAAACGAGAACCTGCATTTCTTCCCTATGTGCATGAATTCCCCTTGTAGCACCGACCGCAATACTGTCGAGCCAAAACAATCTTTTTACTGCAAATGGGATGCCAGTGGGTTCTTCCATGAAATGAAGCTGTCCATTTTCATTCTTATTTGGCCTTAAGAATATTAACTCCGGTTTTGACAAATCCTCCATATACTATGCTAAAATACCACTTAAACTTGAATTGATTTTTATTTGTAGGTTAATTTGTCGTAAAGCTATTATTAAAGCATTTGTTGTTCTAAAAGATGGGATCTGTTAAACAGACCTGATCATCACCTGATTTTATCTTGAAAAGTAAAGCGGCTTACCTCACTTTCTCCATTATATCTGAAGGCCTTTTCAAAGAAAAAGGCAGTAAATTTTTGGCATTTGCCTATCCTGTCAAAACCGAACAGGAGGTAAAGGATATTTTGGAGACACTACGCAAAAAATATTTTGACGCACGGCACCATTGCTATGCTTATATGTTGGGCAAAAACCGGGATATCTTTCGTGCCAATGATGACGGGGAACCCAACCACTCCGCCGGAGACCCAATTCTCGGTCAAATCAGGTCTCATTCCCTGACCAACGTGCTGATCGTGGTGGTTAGGTATTTTGGGGGAACCAAGCTCGGTGTGGGTGGTTTGATCAATGCCTACAAAACCGCAGCTGCGGAGTCGATTTCCAACAACCAAATCATAGAAGCAGAAGACCGCCAAGAACTGATCCTACACTTCGGCTATCCGGAGATGAATCAGGTGATGAAATTGGTCAAGGACTACGATCTGGAAATCGGCGCACAAATATTCGATAACAACTGTGAAATCAATTTGTCGGTGCCGGATGGAATTTGGGAAATTGTGTATGCCAAAGCAAAGGAAATGGATGGGGTGGTTATTGTTGGGGACTGAGAAAATTCTCCAGATATCCCTGATAGTGCAATTTTTTGTAAATCTCCCTACAAGCCCATGCATCTGTAGCAGCATACAGCAATTGCTTTTCTGTTAAGGTTTGGGCTTCCCAGTTTGAAACCTGCTCAGATTTGGAAATCCTTACGTTCAAAACCATGGCTGCAAGGTTTCTCACTCCGACGTTTTGAAAACCCACTTTCTTCAGTTCTTCATTGAGGTCAAAGAAATTTTCAGGCAAAAAACCCTCTCTCAATTTTTTCAGTGCTTTCAGGTCATCATGAACGGCGGCACCTACTTTGACAATATGCTTTGTTTCCAACAATTCTTTCAGCACACCCGGCATTCCGATTTGATTCAACCTGATCAAAAACGCAACATCTTCGGTGGCCAATTGGAGCAATGCCACCTGGTGCTGGGTTCCTCTGGTAAATGAAGGTCTTGTTTCGGTATCAAAACCCACCAGTTCATGGCGGCTGATTTCATCGATTACTTCTTTGATTTGATCCTTTTTGTCTACCAACACAATATCACCCTCAAACTGTCCTAGAGGTAAATCATTAATTTCGATTTTTGAGATTTTCATGGGTATCATGCCACCAACTCTTTTCTTATCTCCTTCATTTCTTCTTCACTGTAATAGTTTATGCCCAATTTCAAGTATCCGAAAAGAACGGTCATGATCGGGCTGATGATGTTGAAAAAACAGTACGGGGCATAAGCCAATGTGGCCACCCCCAGCACCGAAGCCTGTGTGGCGCCGCACGTATTCCAAGGTATCAACACAGAGGTAACAGTCGCACTGTCTTCTAAAGTTCTACTAAGATTTTCAGGTTTAAGCCCACGCTTCCTGTACACATTGGCATACATCCTTCCGGGTACCAAAATCGCAAGGTACTGGTCTGAAGTGGTAACGTTGAAAAACACACAGGTCGCCGCTGTAGAAGCAATCAGAGAGCCCACTGAGTGTACTTTCCTGATGACTGCCTCTGCCAGTACTTTGAGCATTCCGCTCTCTTCCATTATTCCTCCAAAAGCCATCGCACAGATGATCAGCCAAATGGTATTGAGCATCCCTGACATCCCCCGGGTTATCAATAACTCATTGACAATCTCATTGGGCGTGACGACACTTATACTTCCATACAATGCCATCATCACGGCTTTGAAGGCCTGATAAGAATATCCGAATTCAGAACTCCCCGCAATTAATTGGATAATCTGAGGCTGGAAAATGACGGCAAACAAACCACCTAAAATAGCGCCCACCAACAATGCAGGAATAGCAGATACTTTTTTTACGATCATGACTATAACCGCTAGAGGAACGATGAAAAGCCATCCCGAAATATTGAATTGCCCTAAAATAACAGCTGAAATGTCTTTTACTTGATCAACTGACCCTTGTGCTTCAGAAAAAATTCCAATTACCCCGAATATGATCAAGGTAAGGATCATGGTAGGAAAGGTCGTCTTGGTCATATGTCTGATGTGGGTAAACAAATCCGTTCCGGCCATGGCCGGTGCTAGATTGGTGGTATCCGAAAGAGGTGACATCTTATCTCCAAAATAAGCACCTGAAATAATCGCTCCACCAATAATCCCTTCTTCAAAACCCAAAGCTTTGCCGATCCCCAACAAAGCCACTCCTACCGTGGCTACTGTCGTCCAGCTACTGCCTGTTGCTATCGAGACGATGGCACATACGATGCAGGCAGCGATAAGGAATATGGTTGGATTGAGGACCTGAAGTCCATAATAAATCATCGCAGGAACAATTCCGCTCAGCATCCAGGTTCCGGCCAAAGCCCCGATCAATAACAGGATCAGGATACTTGACATTGCCGAGGAAATGCTTTTCACGATACCGTCCTGCAAAATCTCCCATTTGAATTTCAGCCGATAAACCGCCACCAACCCGGCCACGGCTGCGGAAAATATGAGCACCATCTGATTGGAACCCGACAGGGCATCCGTTCCAAAGATCCAGATATTGATTACCAACAAAACTATTAAGAAGGCGATAGGAAATATTGCTTCCAGGACAGAGGGCTCTTTGGTTTTTGTTATCATCAATGATTTTTTTGAAACTTTAAAAAATTGAAATTAAGAATTTTTTGGAAAATTACACCTCCGCTAGCATGTTTACCAGCTCCTCTGCTGTTTGCCAGCCGATCGCCACTCCCATTCCGCCCAACCTGACAGCCACTCCAACATTTTTTCCCACCATTTCCACGATAGGTTTTTTATTTTTCCCGAAGGCCATGATCCCTGTCCATTCCAAATCTATTTCAATAGCGGTGTCAGGCATGATGATATTGTGCAGGATGCCAAGCAGATAATCTTTGATTTTGGGATTCACTTCCATTGAAAGCGTTTTTTCTCCTTTAAAGTCAATATTTCTCCCACCTCCCAGCAGGATTCTATCTTCGACTTTTCTGAAATAAACATATCCTTTATCATAGTGGAATGTTCCGGTAAGAGGGATTTCTTTGGAAATAGGTTTGGTCACCATCACCAGACCCCTTCCAGGCTGAATGTCCAATCCCGGCAAAAGGAGGTTGGTAAAGGCATTGGTACAAATGGCAATTTTGCCCGAATGAAAGCCTATGTCCCCGTCCCCTGCAGTATCTTGGATAAATACTCTTTTTGCCGCAATATCAATTTTGGTCACCAGAGCTCCGGTCAAGATGGTAATTTTCAACTCCTGACATTTTTCCCAAAGGGACAAAAGGAATTTTCCTGAGTCCAATTCGCCTTCAAATTTATTCTTGATGATTGCCTTTACCTTCTCTGAAAATCCAAAAGGCCTAATATCTTTTATTTGTTCAAATACCTGCGATGAAAAAACAGGATAAAGCAGAAGATTGATTTTATCAAGAAAGGCTAAGGCATGCATTTCCTTTTCGGTAAGCAACTCCAATCCACCGGTGGGTAAATAACCAAGACTGTCATCTCCAAAAAAATCCCTGATGGACAATAGTCCTCGATATCTTTTCTCCACCAATTGGAGGACTTCAGGCTCTGACATGTGGTCTAGGTCATCCAAAATTTCGGTCAAACTCCCAAAACAGGCAAAACCCGCATTTCGGGAACTCGCTCCGCTCGGAAAAATCCCCCTTTCCAAGACAAGAACTTTGGCTTCGGGAAACCTGATTTTATATTGAATAGCTGTCGAAAGTCCTACAATTCCTCCGCCGATGACGATCAGATCATAGTTGACAAAATATTTTTTTTCCCAATAGCTCAACATTATTTTTAAATCAAAGAAGATATTTAAAGGCTATTTATTAATTTAATGCAGATATTCCAAAAACTAACCTAAGCTTAACGCCCAAATGCCATGAGAAAAATTGATGAACTGCTATTGGAATACGGCCAAAGCCACCAAAATGAAACCAATAAGACCATCCATTGGATATGTGTGCCGGCGATATTTTTCAGTATTGTTGGTTTGGTATTCAGTATTCCTTCTCATCAGGTAGCCAACCTCCTCCCGTTTTTAAGCAGTTTTGCAAATTGGGCAACTTTGGTTTTGATCATTGTTCTTTTCTATTATGTATCATTATCGCCTCCTTTGGCATTGGGAATGTTCTTCTTTTCTGCCTTATGTCTTGCGGTAGCAAATCTTATCCAACTTGTATCCCCCGTCCCTCTTTGGGCGGTCAGCATCGCTATTTTTGTTTTGGCTTGGATATTCCAATTTTATGGACATAAAATAGAAGGAAAAAAACCTTCCTTTTTCAAAGATGTCCAATTTTTGATGATCGGGCCTGCATGGCTGATGCACTTCATCTACAAAAAATTAGGATTGGCATATTGATCCGATAAATATTTAAGGAATAGGTTATTAATAGACCCATTCCAATCCCCTACTTACTTTTGATCGTTTTGATTCTCCCTTACAGATTTCTTTCAGGAATTTTATAAGGTTTTAAGTTGTATTTTAGAAAACATAAAAATTCTTCAAAGTTAAAAAAACATGCTGCATTTAATTTTTGCCGAAGTTGGACTTCCCATGCTATCCGATATAGTATGGATTTTTGGCTTGGCCACCTTGGTGATTTTACTCTTCATGAGGTTCAAAATCCCGACCATCATCGGATTTTTATTTACCGGGGCTTTGGCGGGACCCTATGGATTGTCTCTTGTCACAGCCTCCACCACCGTAGAAGCACTTTCGGAAATCGGAGTTATCCTGCTATTATTTGTCATCGGGATGGAATTTTCTCTAAAAAGCCTCCTTACCATCAAAAAAGCAGTGTTTATAGGCGGATCCCTTCAGGTATTTCTTACGATTTTGGCCACCACATTTATCGCCCACTTTTTTGGGTTTGATTGGAATGTGGCGGTATTTCTCGGTTTTCTATTTTCCCTGAGTTCTACGGCCATCGTACTCAAAATGCTGCAGGAGGCAGGACAGGTCAATACCATTTCCGGAAGGACAACTTTGGCTATCTTGATTTTTCAGGATGTTGTCATTGTTCCTCTCATGCTTTTTACCCCGATGCTGGCTGGACAGTCAGACAATATTGCTTTGTCTCTTTTGATAATGGCAGGAAAAGGGATCGGTGTGATTATCGTGACTTTCTTAAGCGCAAAATACCTGATCCCGTCTCTCCTATTCCGCATCGCAAAAACCAGAAATGAAGAGCTATTCCTCCTCAGCATCATCGTGATTTGTTTTGCGGTCGCTTACCTGACTTCTTTATTGGGATTATCCTTGGCATTGGGGGCATTTCTAGCGGGATTGATTATCAGCGAATCTGATTACAGTCACCATGCTACCGGTAAAATCCTTCCATTTAGGGAAGTATTCCTGAGTTTCTTCTTCGTATCGGTGGGAATGCTTTTTGACATTGGATTCCTTTTTTCAAATATCCTTGTCATTCTAGGTTTGACAGTTTTGACTTTTTTGGTCAAATTTATCATCGTGGCACTTTCAGTAAGGACAATCGGACAGGGGTTTAAAGAAGCTTTTATTGTCGGTTTTTCGATCTTTCAGATAGGTGAATTTTCTTTGCTCTTAGCCAAAGAGGGTTTGAGGTATGAACTGTTGGACCCTACTACCTACCAGTTTTTCCTCGCCGTATCCATTTTGACAATGGCCTTTACGCCATTTTTATTGAAAAAAAGAGAGACTTTGTCAAATAAAATTCTCAAAAATCTTCTTCCTGATAAATTCAATCAAAAATTTAAAGAAAAGGATGTCCCTCAAAGTATCACTTTTGAGAAGGGGTTGAAAGATCATTTAGTCATCATTGGTTTTGGACTTAACGGACATAACCTTGCCAAAGCCGCCAAATCGGCCAATATCCCCTATGTCATCATCGAAATGAATCCTGTCACTGTGCGGAAAGAATCCGCCAACGGCGAACCTATTATATTCGGTGATGCTTCCAATGAATCGGTCCTCCGGCATATCAATATCCATAAGGCAAGGGTTGCGGTCATCGCTATATCCAGTGCCACAGCGACCAAAAGAATTATTTCCAACATCCGATATATGACTACCAATCCTTACATCATCGTCCGGACAAGGTATGTGAATGAAATGGAGGAAAACCACAAACTCGGTGCAGATGAAGTAATCCCTGAAGAATTTGAAACTTCCATCGAAATATTTACAAGGGTATTGGGCAAATACCTGGTTTCGAGGCACGACATCGAGCATTTTACAGAGGAAGTCCGGTCATTCAATTATGAGATGTTCAGAAAGCCCTCTGACGCCGCAAAAGGAAAATTAAAAATCGACCTGCCGGAGATCAACCTTGTGGCATTCAAAGTAGAAAAGGATTCGGGAAGATTTATCAATACACCATTGAAAGAAGTGAAATTGAGAGAGTTGGTAGGTGTCAATATCGTTGCCATCAAAAGGGGAGAAAAAACCTATTCGGAAATCAACGGCGACATGAAACTAAAGCTGGGTGATCTTGTCTATGTCGTAGGAAAGTCGGAATCTTTACTTGCTTTCGAAAAAGAAGTCGAAATATAACTATGGTTGCTTATTCAATAAAATCGATGTTTTTGAGTTTCTCTATAGCCAATTGATTTTTGTAACTGCTGATATTGTCGATAATTGATTTTTTCTCACGGGCTGTCAGCCTCCAGTTGAGAGATGCCCTTAGGATTTCCTGTTGCTGGGGTTGGTCAGCCAAACCCCTTTCTTTGAGGTATTGAAGTGTAGAATATTCAAATTCAACCCTGTTTATTTCAAACGGCATGGATTCTTTCATCCTTGTAAAAACCACTTCATTGTTCAATGTCTGCACGTTGTCCCAATTGATATAGATATTCTTGAGCGGGGTAAATAGCTTCTCCAAAAATGTAGGTGGTTTCTTTTGCTCAATTTCAGAGAATTTTTCAGAATCCCTGATGGTAATGAATACTACCCCGGAAGTATTGTCCCTGATCCAGTCCTGAAAAACATAAATAAAGCGCAAGGCATCCTGTACGCCAAAATTATCTGACAACCCTGAGTCCATGGTCTCCATCCTCGGAGAAGACGGCAAGTGAACATTGGGCGTGATAAAGGGAAATGTTGCCCCCATTCTCAAGGCACTGATGAACCTGAGGTTACCCGCATCTTGGTTTGCAAAAAAACGCTGAAAATCAATTCCTTGGCTTTTCTCATCGTTTTGCTCAGATCTATCTACCGATATACCCATGTAAGAGATGGATTGAGGGGAAATAAAAAGTTTTCTGCCGTCATTGGTGATCAATGGTGTGATGGGAAGCATAGGGATTTTGCTTTCAAATTCATGTTGCCTGTAAGCCCATAGAGGCTTGTCTAAGATACCTTTTGTATTGATGTTCAGCTGGCTTTCGAAAGCATAGCCGCGGTCTTTGAGGTATTTTCTCCCATTATAAGTATAATACTGATTTCTGATGAGGAGGTCATTGACCAATAGGGTGAAAATAATCGGGTTGAGGTTATCAGCAGATATCTGATCCAGGTATCCGGGATCGAATAAGTCCAAATCAGTCTCTTGCGCCCTCAAATACAGTTCCCTGAAAAAAGCGGCTCCTATCACTCCTCCTGAAGCGCCTGAAACCATCTGGGTATGTTTGAAGAGCTGGCCTCCGGTTTCTTTTTCAGCTTCCTGTAGAATCCGAAGTGTCCACAGCGCTGCCCTCTGTCCACCTCCGCTGGTGGCTATGAAAACCATTTTCGGTTTGGAACCTTCAGGGAATTTATCTTTCCAGTTTTCCAGGATTTGAAGCGTATATTTTTTATCTGACTCCACGGTATCGGGATGCAAAATCACATCCAAATGCTCCGGAGTATACGGTGCCATATCAGTATTGTAATCTAGGCCAAAAGCGGCATGCGGTCTGTTGAGCAGTGCTGTATTAGAGAGCAGGTTAAAAACCAAAACAGCACCCAACACCGTGGGGGTTGACCATTCTCTCAACCAAAAAGCTGCAGCACCTACCAACATGGTCAAAATCGAAAACATCAAAAGAACACTTGCCGCAGCCGGAATCTGCACCATCTGGTATTCCCTAAAAAACCCGAGCAGCAAAATCAAGCTGATCAGCCCAATCTGGATCAATACCATATTGAGGTGGTTTTGATCAAAGACCCTGAGCAGCTGATGCCCCTCAAATCGGGAAAGATCCTGCCTCACCGCCTTCAACCTCAAGCTGATATCCAAGTAGTCCACAACCTTGTCTTTGACTTTTTGGCTTTCCTTGATCCTTCGGAGCATGTTTGCCCTTGGTATCCTGGTTTTTCTAAGCCGCTTTTCAACACTGTCCGCAAAGAGGATAAAAAAGTCCTTGTTGGTAAACGCAAAGTAAACGAAAATCAAAGTATAGGTAGTGAGTGAACCTGCCGTAAAACCCAAAAAATAAAGTAATAATACCCAGTTGTTATCATGCTCGTTGTCAAGCTGAAAAGCAATGAAGGCTATCACATAAATCAGATAAAAACAGAGTGGGATAATGAAATTATTGATACAGTAATGAATAAAAGGCCTCGAAACCACAGCAAGAAACTTAAACTTGGCGCCATCGAGTATATAGGTGGCCATGTGGAAGGCCATGGTAAAGATCGCCAAAGCTACTCCGACCAGTAAAAAGCTCTGCCAAGACACTGCATTGAGGTATTCCGGATCAAGAAAAAGAAAAGGAATCCCCAAAACAGTCCCAAATTGCTGCAATACAATCATCGATAACACTCCCCAAAGAGCCACTAAAAGTAAGTTCTTTTTCAAATGCAAAAAGAGCAGTTGTACCGGAAAACTGTACAGGATTTTTTCCCACATATCATTCTTATTCATCGAAAATATAGGGGAATTTTAATTGAAATCTAAATCAGTGCTTTTCATTGTGGCTTTTGGCAATATGGCTTACCTTCGCTTCCTCAAAATGAAAAATTGAAATATGAGAACCTGGTTTTTGTGTAAAGTAAAGTATGCCAAGGAAACTGAGCAGGGGCTGCTCAAGAATGTATCCGAGCAATATCTGGTAGATGCTGTGTCATTTACAGAAGCAGAGGCAAGGATTTATGATATGTTGGGTTCTGTGATCCGGGGTGATTTCCAAGTGACCAACATCAGCAAAAGCAACCTTGTGGATGTTTTCTTCTATGAAGACATCGACATCTGGCACAAGTGTAAGATCACCTATATCGTGGCAGATGGGGACAGTGGCAAGGAAAAGAAAGTGACGCAGTTTATGATCGTCACCGCACATGATGTCAAAGAAGCCTATGAGCGCATCTTTGAAAGTCTGAACAACATGTTGGTTTCCTTCCGGGTGACCGAGGTGACCGAAAGTCCGATCATAGAAGTTTTCCCTTACGAAAAAGACGAGGAATTGAATCCACCGATTCCCGAAAATTTAAAGCCCCTTCGGGAGGTGCAGGCGGAATTGAGAGAATACGAAGAAAAGGACGAATAGTCCTTTTTTTATGCCCTTAGCTGATTCACTATCACAAACCTGATCAAATCATCCACCGATATTTCCGCCCTTTGGGAACCATCGGCAATGTCTTCCCTGCTGACTTGGGCTGCAAAGGTTTTGTCTTTCAGCCTTTTTTTGACACCGCTGATTTCCATGCCTTCATATCCCATAGGCCGCATCAGGGAATAGGCATGGACAAATCCTGACAATTCATCAAAGGCATAAAGCATTTTCTCCATTTCAGTCTCAGGGTCTACTCCAAAATACCTCGGTCCATGGCAGGCGATGGCTCGGATGATACGGGGATCGGTATTTCGGGATTCCAATTCTTCGATGACTTTGCGGCAATGCTGATCCGGCCATTGGTCCCAATCCGCATCATGAAGCAATCCGGCAAGATGCCACATGTGCTGCGTGGCATCATCAAAACCTTTGGATTTGGCCCAAGTTTTCATCAAGTGCCCAACCTGCTTCATGTGGAAAAGTAGCTTTTCATTTTTGACCCAGTCAATCAATAGCGCCATTGATTCATCCAAGCTCATCCAATTTCCAAGGTTTGATTCCGAACCGAATTTTTGACGGTTCAAGAGATAATTTGCTTCCATATTTTGGGTTTTGCGATAAAAACTAAATTTTTTGCTTTTTATATAAGTTTATATGTAATTTGTATATTATTCGATCGTTAGAAGGATCAAAGCAATCTATCAAACCTACCTATCTCATGAAAGAATTTTTTCAGCATTCCGATCATTATTTCTTTGTCCATTTTGACATGGAGGCTAATATATTGGATACCAATGAACTTCTTCAAAAAGAAACCAGGTTTTTGGACGGCGTTTTGGTTGGGCGGTCATTTTCTGAATTGGTCTTCTACAAAGATTTTTCAAGCTATCAATACTTACTTGAAAAATCACTTGCCGAAGGTGAAAGAAAATTCAATCTGGAAATCAGAATGGTCAAATCCGACGGCTCGGATTTCAATTGGACCTCTTGGGAATTTTCAATAGATTGTGACAATAAAGGACAGTATTCAGTAACAGGTTTGGGGCACCTTCTTTCAAAATTCAATGAAAAAGAGGTTCAGTTTCCGGAGTCTATCAATGAACTTCATGCCAAAAATACCCTTTTAGAGGGGATTTTGCAGGAAAATCTGATAGGTTTTTGGATTTGGGATATTGCCACACAGTCTGACAAACTGAGCCTTTCCCTCAATGAAGTCTTGGGATATAATTCCAATATCGAACTCAAAAAGGAACTGAAATGGAAGAAGCATATTCATTCCTCGGACCGAATTAGAGTCAACGAGAAATTAAAGGAACATTTTGATACGCAAGGCAAATTTCCTTTCCACTGTGAATTCAGATTAAAGAACCTCCACAAAAAAGACATTTGGGTATTGGGCTATGGAAAGGTCATGCAATGGGATGCGGACGGAAATCCTCTAGTCATGGCGGGCTGCTTTTTTGATATCTCAGAAAGAAAAAAATCTGAGGACCTCCTTGAGCAGCAAAGTCAGCTGTTGATGACCATGACCTTCAACCAATCTCACCTGATGCGGGCAAAGCTTGCCAATATTCTGGGGCTTTTGGAAATCATCGACCTCAAAAAACCCATATTGGAAACTGCCCACTTCTTTAAGATCATCAAAACCGAAGCAAGAAAGCTGGATGACGAACTCAAAAAAAGCATCTCGGCATCCAATAATCTGAATCCTTCTCCTTCCGAGAACCAAGAGGTAGCTTGATAAAAAAACCGGAATATTTTGAAGGTTTGAATTCAGCTTTCACCTCCCTATATGTCAGCATCTTTACTGCGAAGTAGGGATTGCGGATTTCCTGCAAAGAAATCAGTTTACCATAGTGTATGGCAATAATCTGAAGACGTGTCCACGGTCTTTGGAGTCGGGT